>NZ_JBSGJD010000182.1:0-20427 GCF_053605405.1 Amycolatopsis sp. NPDC003861 | reverse complement strand
GGCCGCTGGGGCGCTCCTGCGTCCGGGCGCGGCGCGCGCCGCGGTGCGGGCCCGTCCTCGGCCCCCGGGCGGCGAGGGCGCCGGGGCGGCTGCTGCGCCGCCGACGTCTGCTGCGGGCCCGGGTTGGCCGCCGGCGGGCGTCGCTGGAGCGGGGCTTCGGGCAGCGGGGCGGCCGCCGTCGTGCGGCGGGGCTGGCGGGGGCGGGGGGCGCGCGGTTGACGTGTGGCGTCCGTGGGTACTGGGTCTTCAGCGGGCCCCTGCGCCGGCCGCGGGACGCGCGGCTGCGACGACCGCGGCGGGGCCGGTGGTTCGGCGGCGCGGACCCGGCGTCCCGGCTGGTCGGGGCGGTCCTGCTGCTCGCGCGGCGGCACCGGGCGAGCGCCGGTGGTCTTGGCGACGACGTCGGAGACGCTGATCCCGCCCTGGTCCTCCATCGACCGGCGCCGTCCGGGCCGGGGGCGCGCGGGAACGTCGGGGCGGCGACCGGTTCCCGGGCTGTCGAGCTCGTCCGGCACTCGGTCTCCTTTCGCGCGATCGAAGGGTTGCTTCGACTTGGCCGTCTTCCCCCGCAGGAGGTGATCGTTCCCCCGGCGGTTTTCGTTATCGTACGGATACCCCCCGTTCGTGACGACACCCCATCGGAATTTTCTTCACCTTGAGTCGACGAACGGCCGGTGCGCGTCGACAAACGGGTGATACCCCTTGTCGACAGACGGAGTAATGCACCCTTTGCGTCACTCAGAGTGGGTTATTAACTGTGTCGTTTGCGCGTCGTGATAGACGACTTTGTTGCGGCCCGCGCGTTTCGCGGCATAAAGCAGACCGTCCGCGCGGCGCAACTGGCGCTCCGGCGACGACGGCGTGCCGGGCTCGTGCGCGAGGCCGGCGCTGATGGTCACGCGCAGGCCCGGCTGGAGTTCTGACCAGGGATGACGGGCGACGCGCAGCCGGGCGCCGTCGACGACACCGAGAGCCCGCCCGGCGTCGACGCCCGGCAACCACAGGACGAACTCCTCGCCGCCGTAGCGGGCGCAGAAGCCGTCCGGCGGCAGGTTCTCCTGGAGCAGATCGGCGACCCGGCGCAGGACGCGGTCGCCGACGAGGTGACCGTACGTGTCGTTGATGCCCTTGAAGTGGTCCAGATCGATCAGCGCCAGCGACAGCGGCGGACGGTCGGTGAGCGGTCCGTACAGGCGCTCGTCGAGGTAACGGCGGTTGTAACTCGACGTCAGCGCGTCGCGGAGGCTGCCGTCGCGGGCGATGTCCAGCGCGGACCGCAGGTGCTGGTAGGCCCGCCGCCAGTCGCCCTGGGTGGCGAAGAGGCCGGCGATGGCCTCGTGCAGGCGGAGCAGGTCCGGCGGCTGCGGGCCGGCCGCCCGGCCCAGCGCGCCTTCGCCCTCGGCGACCATCCCGACCTCCACCACCCCTTGGTTGTCGTCGAGGGGACGGCCGCGCTTGAGGTACCGGTGCCGAAGAAGATGAATTTCGCTCAAACGGGACTGTGACGGTGACTCTCCGAAGCACTCGGCTCAAAGCCCGGAGAACGGCTCGATGCCCTTGAGCTGCGAGTACTGGTCCTTGGCCCAGTAACTCACATTAGCCGTCGCATCGTTCAGTAACTCCGTGTAGTCGGTCCAGGCGACCCAGCGCCAGTCGCCGACCTCTTCCGGGTTCGGCGCCGGCTCGGCGTCGGCCCACGCGGCGAACACCGGGCAGAACTCGTTCTCGACGATCCCCTGGAACGGCGGCGTCCGGTAGCGGTAACTCGGCAGCACGCAGTGCAGCTCCGACAGCGACGGCAGGCCGAGCTCGTAGCCCGCGCGGCGCCGGACGGCGTCCTCGAGCGCTTCGCCAGGCGCGGGGTGGCCGCAGACGCTGTTGGTCCAGACCCCCGGCCAGACCTTCTTGTGAAGGGCACGCTGGGTGATCAGTAGGGCGTTGTCGCTGCGCCGCAGGACGTAGCACGAGAAGGCCAGGTGCAACCGGGTGTGCTCGTGGTGGCTGGCCAGCTTCGGGCCGGTTTCGCCGGTGGGCACGCCGTCCTCGGTGACGAAGACGACCTGCTCGGTCTCGGGTTCGGTCGCGGTATCCACGTGCCCCAGTGAACACGACGGCCCGCCGTGCGCCGTACCGCGAGGCGGGTGGGTTACCCGCGATCCGCCCGGCGGGGTGACGCGCCGTCACCGCGCGTTGAGGTGCTCCACGAGCAGCGAGGTGACGGCCTCCGGCGCTTCTTCGGGCACCCAGTGCGAGACGTCTTCGAGCATCTCGAACCGGTAGGGCCCGGTGACCCGGTTGGCGGTGTCGAGCGCGGCGGTGGAGCCGAAGGAGACGTCCTCGGTGCTCCAGATGTACAGCGTCGGCACGGTGATGGTGCCGATCTTCCCGCCCGGCCGCCCGGCCCGGTACCAGTTGAGGGCGGCGGTCAGCGCGCCCGGCTCGGACAGCCGCTGCACGTAGTCGTCGACTTTCGACGGTGAGACACGCCGATCGAACATCTCCCGCAGCGCGCGGGCGCCGTTCTCCAGCATCCGCCGCTCGGTGACGCGGGTCTGCCGCCACTCGGTCATGTAGCGCGTCCGCAGGTGCTGGTCTTCATCGGTCTTCATGGCATCGGCGAGCGCACCCGGGTGCGGCGTCGAGACGACGGCGAGGCTGCGAAGACGTCCGGGGTGCATGTCGGCGGTCCACCAGGCGACGGCGCCACCCCAGTCGTGCCCGACGAGGTCGAACTCCGGCCACCCCAGCGCGTCCGCGATCGCGACGACGTCCCCGACGAGGTGATCGATGGAGTAGTCGCCGGCCTGCTCGGGCCGCACATCAGGCGAGTACCCCCGCTGATCCGGCGCGACAGCCCGGAACCCGAGCACCCCGAGGGTGGCAACCTGGTGCTCCCATTCGATCGCGGCTTCGGGGAAGCCGTGCAGCAACAGCACGGGCCGCCCCTCTTCGGGCCCGGCGGCGATGGCGTCGAAGGAACCGGCCTCGGTGGGGATGCTGATGTGGTCGATCACGACCTGAATCTATCGCTTGCTGCCGCTTCCACGTCGGAGTACGAGGGGGCGACGGTCGCTTTCACTTCGATGTCGGGCCGGTCGGCGAGGGGGCTCAGATCGATGTCGCCGCTACCGTGCAGGTGCAGTTCCCGGAGGGAGCTCAGCCGGGACACGAGCCGAAGGTCCGGGACGGGAGTGTTCGCGAGCTCCAGCACCCGGAGGCCGGTGAGGGAAGGCAACAAGCTCAGGTCCACCTCGGGGCAATCGAAGAAGCTGAGCTCGGTCAGGCTGCCGGCCCAGTGAACCAGGGCGCGGACATCCCGGAGGCTGGGGCAGACTTCGAAGCAGAGCTGGTGCGGCTGGTCCAGAAAGGACAAACACCGCAGATCCGCGAGGTGCGGGAGGTCACGCAGCGTCAGCGCGGACAGGTGCCGCAAGGGGGTCAGCTCGGCGATCAAGCCGATGTCTTCGATGTGGCTCAGCGTGAGTGCCTTCAGGAGCGGCAGTTCGGCCAGTCGCGCCCACCCGTGGGTCGGTGTCGTGGCGATGATCTCGCGAAGGGTGGATATCCCTGACAGCGGTGCGATGTCCGTCGAGGCATCGGCCCGGCCCCCTTCCAGCATGATGCTTTCCAACGAGGTGTCCGCCAACGGCGCAAGGCAGAACTCGTCCGGACCGGTGACGTCACAGAAGAGGCGCCTGAGATGCCGCAGGTGCTTCAGGCCGGCCAGGGCCGCCGGTTCGTCCAACCACAGGAAATCGATCGGCAGATCGGCCAGCACGCGTTCGGCGAACTCGATCGGGTCGAACCGGGCCCAGGCCCAGACCAGCTTGTCCACCACGGCCTTTTCCCGGGCATTGCGGTAGCGGGTCAGCAGTTCGAACGCCCCCGGCCCGCCGATCGACGCGATCGTGTGGACGGTCGCCGCCGTTGCTTCGGGAGTTTCGGGGTCAGCGGTGGCCAAGAGGTCGAGGACGAACTCGCCGGCTCTTGCCAGCGCCGCCGCCTTCTCGTCGCTGGACGGCGGGATCAGCGTGCTGGCCCGATCTTCGATCTCGTTGCGCAGCCGCTCGCTCAACACCGGTGACGTCTCCAGGCAGGCCAGCGACACCAGGTCGAGCTTCAGCCGGCCCTTCTCGTCCGCGTCCCACTGGAGGATTCCGTCCAGCAGGCGCTCGCGCTGCGCGGGATGGGCGTGGCCCGCCGCCAGGACCACCACTTCGCGCCAGTCGTCGCGGTGGGCGTTCGCCGTCAGGATGCCGATGTCGTCCTCTTCGATCGCCTCTTCGGCGGCCAGGTACTCCTGGAACGTCCGGTGCACGAAGTCGATCCGGCCCGGGACCGGTTCGCGCAGCACGCCGCCGCGATCCAGCAGGTGGCGGAACACCGTCCGCGGCGTCACGTCGATCTGGCCCATCGAACGCAGCTTCGCCGTGATGCGGGCTTCGGCGTCGGCGGCCGGGACGTCCGTGTGGCCGTTGCGGACCAGCCAGTACGCCAGGCTCCGCAGCAGCACCAGCTTCTCGGTCAGCGACAGCCGGACGGGAGCCTCGATCCCGCGCTCGATGTCGCGGCTGTCGAGCAGCATGCGCAACGCGACTTCGTACAGCTCCATCCGGTTCTCCGGAAGGCGTCCGTTGCCCTGGTGGTGCAGCGCGCACAGCAACGCGCACAGCAGCGGGTTCTCGGCGAGCCGCCGCAGCGCGCTGCGGGCGCCGATAGCCGCGATCAGGGCATCACGTTCCTGGTCGAGCGGCCCGTCCGGCAGTGCGTGGTGCCAGCGCGTGACGAACGTCCGGACGTCGCGCGGGGTCATCGGCTGGAGGCGGACCTCGGTGAAGCCCTCGTCGCGCAGCCAGCCGGCGGTCACCGCGGTCGGGCGCGTGGTGACGACGAACCGGGCGCGCGGGAACGCGCCGACGAGCTCGCGCAGCCATTCACGCACCTCGCGGCGGCGCACGTCCGGGACCTCGTCGAGGCCGTCGACGAGCACGACGGCCCGGCCCTGGCGCAGGTGCCGCTGCACCCAGCCGGACGGCATCTCGTCGGCGATGTGCCTGCCGACCTCGTCGAGGAAGCGTTCCGGGGTCGGCAGCGGCGAGTGGCTGAACCGGCGCAGCCGCACCAGGAACGGCTCGAGGTCGTTCCAGCCGTCGACGTTCTGCAGCTGCCGGCTCGCGCACTGGACGGCCAGCCACTGCAGCAGCGTCGTTTTGCCGGAGCCGGCTTCACCGCGCAGGAGGATCCTCGACGTCCGCGGCAGCACGTGCTCGATCCGATCGCCGGCGACGTCGTCCTCGGACGTGACGCTCAGGCTCAGGTAGGCGACCGACAGCGGGTACAGCCGGGTCGCCTCGGCCAGGCCCGCGCCGAACAGCGCCATTCGGTCGAGCGCCGTCACGACCTGGCGGCGGAAGTCCGCGGCGAAGTCGTCCGGGTGACGGCGTTCCGGTAGCGTCGCCAGCACCTTCCGGACCGTCTCGAGAATCTCGGTCTCGCGCTGCAGGATTTCGACGAGCGCGCCCGGCTGGAAGCGCGGCAGGGTGCTCGTCACCTGCACCAGGTACGCGCAGCTTTCCCGCAGCACCCGCTGGTACAGCTCGGTCGCGTCGGCCGAGAGGAGCCGGGTGACGCCGGGGACGGTCCGGAGCAGGTAGCGGTAGAGGTACGCGGCGTCGAGATCGGCGTCGAACAGGTCTTCGTCGGTCAACGCGGCGCGCTCGAACGTCTCACGTACCGCATCGACTGCGGCCGCGCGCTCGTTCTCCGGCAGCGAGCGGAACTCGACGTCGAGGAACGGCAGGAGCCGATCCGCGACCCGGGACTCGAGGTTGGTGAACAACAGCCGGAGCTTGCGGCGGTCGTTGAGACCGGCCACCTGCTTCTCGAGCAGGTCGAACACCTTGGCCGTGGCGTCCGCGGCGATCGGGCGATCTCCGAGCCAGATCTTGGCGGCAGCCTTCACCACCGCCGTGGTCAACGCGATCGCCGAGGCTTCGAGGCTCACCGAGCCCAGCCTAGCCGAGCACCTCCGCGACTGTGGCGACCGTCACCAAGGGCGCGTACAGCCGCAGGATGTCCAGCGCTTTCGCGTGGCTCTCGTCGTCCACGCCCGCGCACGCGTCGGACACCACGGTGACCGCGACACCCGCGTCCGCCGCCGCCAGGGCGGTCGACAACACGCAACAGTCCGTCGAGACGCCGGCCAGCACCAGGCCCGCGCCGCCGACCCGGGTGGCCATGCGGGCGTTCCACTTCCCGAACGTGGTCGCGTCCACTGTGGACGTCGGCTCGAACGCGTCGATCACCTGATACAGCGGCGAATCCGGCGCTTGCAAGGCGAACGGCCACTGCTCGTAATACCGGCGCCACGCTCCTTCCGGGCGCGAGGGCGCGACGAACCGGGTGAACACGACGTCGTCACCGAAAGCCGTCACCAAGCGGTGGATTCGTGGGACCACCTCGGCGAAGCGGGGAGTGAACCACGGGCTCGCCCTGTCGGCGAACACGTTCTGCAGGTCGATGACCGCCAGAATTCTCCTCACACTGCCTCCTGTTCGCGGACCCGCCGCCGCGTCAGCAACGTCACCAGGAACCCCAAGGCCAGCGCCAGCAGCACGCCGAGGTTCGCGAAGGCCCACGCGCCTTCGCGGCCGCCCAGGCCCAGCGGTTCCAGCAGGTAGCCCTGCCATTTCAGCCATTCCGCGGACGTGTTCGTCACCAGGCCCCAGCCGAGCGCCGTGGCCACCAGGACCAGGGCGATCGGCCCGACACGGACGTCACCGTACCGGCCCGCCGGGTCGAAGAGGTCCGGCTCGGCGTAGTCGCGGCGCCGCAGGAGGACGTCCGCGAGCATCACGCCGCACCAGGCCGCGACCGGAACCCCCAGCGTCACCAGGAAACCCTGGAACTGGCCGAGGAACTCGCCGCCGAAGAAGACGATGTAGATCGTGCCGAGGATCATGATCACACCGTCGACCAGCGCCGCCGCCGGGCGCGGGATGCGCAGGCCCGCCGAGAGCAGCGCCAGCCCCGACGAATAGATGTCCAGCACCGCGCCGCCGACCAGGCCGAGTACCGCGACGATCGCGAACGGCACCAGGAACCACAGCGGCAGCAACGTCGTCAGCGCGCCGATCGGGTCCGCCGCGATCGCCTTGTTCAGGTCCGGCGACGAGCCGGCCAGCAGCAGCCCGAACACCAGCAGCACCACCGGCGCCACCGACGCGCCGAACGTCGTCCAGCCGACCACGCCCCGGCTCGACGCCGACCGCGGCAGGTAGCGCGAGTAGTCCGCGGCCGCGTTGACCCAGCCGAGGCCGAAGCCGGTCATCAGGAAGACCAGCGCCCCGACCCACTGCTGCGCCGAGCCGGACGGCAGCGCGCTGACGGCGTCCCAGTGCACGTCGCCGGCCACGAGGACCACGTAGACCACCGTGAGCACGCCGGTGATCCAGGTGATCCACGTCTGCAGCTTCATGATCGCGTCGAAGCCGAGCACGCCCGCCGCGACGGTCAGCGCTGCCACCACGACGAGCGCGACCACCTTCGTCGGTGTCCCGCCGCCCCAGCCGAGGCGCTCGAACACCGTCGCCGTGGCCAGCGTCGCCAGCGCGGCGAGCACCGTCTCCCAGCCGACCGTCAGCAGCCACGAGATCGCCGACGGCAGCCGGTTGCCGCGCACGCCGAACGCCGCCCGCGAGAGCAGCATCGTCGGCGCCGACCCGCGTTTGCCGGCGATGGCGATGAACCCGCACAGCAGGAACGAGAACAGGATGCCGACCACGCCGGCGACCAGCGCCTGCCCGAACGAGATGCCGAAGCCGAGGGTGAACGAGCCGTAGCTCAGCCCCAGCACCGACACGTTCGCGCCGAACCACGGCCAGAAAAGCTGCCGCGGGCGCCCGCGCCGCTCGGCGTCGTCGATCACGTCGAGGCCGTTGGTCTCCACCTCGAGCCTGCGGGAACCGGTCATCGCATGGCCTCCACCAGCTGGTCGATCTCTTCCCGGCCCGGCGCCGTCGCCGGGCCGCGCCGGGTCACCGAAAGCGCGGCCGCCGCGTTGGCGCGCACGGCGGCGTCGAGGACGGTGCTGCCGCGCAACAGCTCCGCGGCCAGCACGCCGCAGTGCGTGTCGCCGGCGCCGGTCGTGTCCACGACGTCGACCGGGTACCCGGGGACGTCGGTGATCCGGCCGTTTTCGTGGACACGACAGCCTTTCGCGCCCTCGCGGACGATGGCGACGGGCGGCAGCTCGCCCAGCACCTCGGCTTCGCGGGCGGTGCAACTCAGAATGTCTATGGTGGACAAAAGGTCATGGATGTCTCCAGGGTCGATGTCGGTGATGAGCGGGCCGGGGTCGAACAGGATCTTCGAGCCGGGCAGCCGGGGCAGCCACTCGATGAGGGCGCCGCGATTGATCTCGTGCAACCAACTGTATCCGCTCACGTACACGACGTCGTCATTCTTTGGGGTGACGCGGGCGAGAAGTTCGGTGCTCAGCCGCCCTTCGGCGCCGGTGCCGGTCGCGAAGGTGCGTTCTCCGGTCGTATCTACCAGCACGACGACGACCCCAGTGTCCATTTCGGACACCGGATCGTGGGCCAGGGCAATACCTTCGGCCGCGAGGGCGCCGCGGACGAGATCGCCGAAGCCGCCGATTCCGTGGCTGCCAGCGTAAAGCACTTTCGCGCCGGAGCGTGCCGCAGCGGACATGACGTTGAAACCGCCGCCGGGCAACAGGTTCGTTGATGAAGCGAGAACGTCGCCGCCGACCGGGGGCAGGGCCGGCACCGCCATGACGAGGTCGACGACGACCTGCCCGGTGTGCACCAGCCGCCCGGTCATCGGCGGCGCAGCTTCAGGAGTTCGTCGACGAGCGGCCCGAATTCGAGCCGGTTGACGGCGAGCACGGTTTCGACGACGTCGGGGCGGAAGGCGCCGACACCGTGCGCGGCGCCGAGCATCGCCCCGCAGATCGCGGCGACGGTGTCGGTGTCGCCGCCGAGCCCGGCGGCCAGGCGCAACGCCGACGGCGGGTCATCACCCATCGCTTCGGCCAGCGCGAATGCGGCCACGACGGACTCCTGCGACGCGACCGACGTGCCGATGACCTGCGCGACCGCGTCGGCGACGGCGGCCGGCGCCATGCCCCGCACCCAGTCGCGCGCCCACCGGATCCGGGCGGCGATCTCCCCGCCGGGCGCCCAGTGCCCGCGTTCCCCGCCGACGACGGCGGCGCGCTCACCGGCGTCGAGGGCTTCGGCCAGGCTCGCGCCGTCGACCCCGGCGGAGACGACGGCCGCGACCGCCGCGGCCGAAGCGATGCCCAAACTGGTGTTGTGCGTGACCCGCGCGGTCGCGACGACCGCGTCGACCAGGCGGTGCAGGTTTTCCGACGGCGTGGCGATGCCGACCGGCGCGACCCGCATGGCGGCGCCGTTGGTGGTGCCGGTGCGGCCGGCTTCGTCGGCCGGGACGCCGTCCTGGAGCCGCGCGAGCGCGCGTTTGGTGGACGGCCCGAGCAGGTCCGCGGAGCCGCGGCGGACCATGTCGGCCTCCCAGATCAGCAGGGCGTCGGCGAAGACGTGCGGCTCGACGACACCGCGGCCGTCGATGAGCAGCCGGGCCAGCAACACGGCCTGTTCGGTGTCGTCGGTGACCGAGCCGGCGGGCATCGACGGCGCGACCGGCTGTTCGGCGACGGCGGTGAGCAGGCCGGTGACCGGTCCGTAGGTGGCGGCGATGGCGGCGCGGGACATCGACTGCGTCGGCATGCCGAGCGCGTCGCCGACGGCCAGCCCGGTGAACGCGCCGAGCGCCCGGTCCCGCGCGGTCACCGGTGTCCGAAGGTGAGGTGGAACTGGAACCGGTCCGGGTCCAGCAGGCTGACGACCCGCTCGACGAGCCGGCCTTCGATGTCGACCGACGTCCGTTCGGCGCGGAGGAAGAGTTCGCCGATGCTGCGGCCGAGCAGTTCGGCGGCGCAGGCGTCGAGGCGTTCGGTGCTGATCCACTGGTCGCCGCCGACGGAGATCCGCCCGGCGGCTTCGAGGGTTTTGGTCAGGGAGCCGTCCCGCAGGCCGGTCTCGGGGAGGCCGGCGAGCGGCCCGACGGCGGGCACGGTGGCGGTTTCCAGGGAGATCCCGCGGTCGTGCTCCCGCCGCAGCCGCCGCACGGCGACGTAGGCCGGTTCGCCGAATTCTTCTTCGAGGGCCCGGTCTTCGACGGCCTCGATGCCGAGCAGTTCGGTGGTGACCGGCGCGCCGGCGTCGGCGAGGGCCTGCGCCCAGCCGATCCGCTGGTCGAGCTGGACGCCGTCGAAGATGACGAAGGAGCCGACACCGGCCTGGGTGGAGATGAGCTCCAGCTGCTGGAGCTCGGACAGCGCGCTGCGGACGGTGCCGCGGCTGACCTGGTACTGCAGGGCGAGCTGGTTCTCGCCGGGGAGGCGTTCGCCGTGGGCGAGGCGCCCGGAGCGGATCAGGTCGGTGAGGTCGCCGACCAGCTGCTGCCGCTTGCTGTACATGTCCACACCTGTACACCCGGCGTTGTTGCAGGTCAAGCGGCCACGAGGGGCTTCGCGTCGGCGACGATCATCTTGCCGGCCTTCTCGGCCACCTTGCCGGAGACGACCATGATCACCGCGAAGGCGCCCGCGAAGATGGCGGTGCTCAGCCACACCATGGTCGAGATCGGCAGCGTGAAGGCGCCGACGATGCGAACCGCGCTTTCCAGCGCGAAGCCGATGCCCCAGATCACGCTGCAGCGCCGCAGGATGGCGTCGAAGGTTTCGGTGCCGCTGAGCCGTTCCCACGCGGCTTCGTTCTCCGCCTTGCCGCGGGTGAGGAAGGGCCGCATCGTCTTGGTCATGATCGGGGCCGCGGTGAAGGCGGAGGCGAGGATGACCAGGCCGGTGATCCCGCTGCCGAGCGAATCCTTGGCGATCATCATCCGGGCGTCGCCGGAGACGAAGGTGAGCAGCATGCCCACGACGTTCGTGACGAGGACGACGAGGGCGAGGCCGTTGAGCGTGCGGTCCTTGGCGAACTGGTAGAGCGTCCTGGCCAGCGGGAAGACCCCGGAGACGGCGAGGGCGGTGAAGTCGCTCGCGCCGAGCGAGTGGAGTGCGTAGTAGACGCCGATGGGCACGGCGACCTCGATCGCGAGGGTCTTGACCAGGGAGCTTGCGGGCTGGTTCGTCGTCATGGGACGAGCTTGTCGCGGCGGGGGCTTCGGCAAGGATGCCGTCCGCCACGACTTCGGGCTGACAGATGTCACGGTCGGCCGGCTCACCCGATCGGGCGGTCGACCTCACATTCCGCGCGGCTGCGCCGTCTACCGGGCATGACGATCTTTCTGCGCGGCACGATCGCGCTGCAGACGCTGGCGCTCTTCCTGGCGCCGATCACCGCCGGCCTGCTGCTGACCACCCCGAACGGGCACGTCCTGCACAGTGCTTCGGCCTACACGGTGTGGATTGTCGCCGTGGTGCAGGTGGTCGCCGCGGTCCTGGTGTGGCGGCCCGGTGGGGGCTCGCCGGGGATGATCCTCTACGCGGCCGTGTTCCTGGGCCTTGTGACAGCGCAGGTGTTCCTCGGGATCGCGCACGTCAAGGTCGTGCACGTGCCGCTGGGGGTGTTGCTGTTCGGCCTGAGCCTGGTGCAGCTCAGCCGCCCGAGTGCATATCTTCGGCTTCCGGGACGCAGTCGTCGTCCGGATCGTCGAGCCAGCCATGCGGCAGCGTGACCTTGCCCGGCGAGCCCTGACGGCCGCGCGGGCCGGTGGCCGCGTCCGGGAACGGTGCCGAGTGGTCGAGCTGGGCGATCAGGTCGTCGAGCTGGTCCATCGACGACAGCATCGCGAAGCCGCGGCGGAGCTCGGAGCCGACCGGGAAGCCCATCAGGTACCAGGCCATATGCTTGCGGATGTCGCGCATCGCCTTGTCGTGGCCGTCGTGCTCGACCAGCAGTTCCGTGTGGCGGCGGAGCACGGCCGCCACCTCGCCCAGGTTCGGCGGGGTGGGCAGCGCGCGGCCCTGGAAAGCCGCTTCGAGCTCGCCGAACAGCCACGGGCGGCCGAGGCAGCCGCGGCCGACGACGACGCCGTCGCAGCCCGTCTCCTCGACCATGCGCAGGGCGTCGGCGGCGGAGAAGATGTCGCCGTTGCCGAGCACCGGGATGCTGGTCACGGCCTCCTTCAGCGCGGCGATCTTCGTCCAGTCGGCCTGGCCGGAGTAGCGCTGGGCGGCGGTGCGCGCGTGCAGGCTTACGGCGGCGGCGCCTTCGGCTTCGGCGATGCGGCCGGCGTCGAGGAAGGTGTGGTGGTCGTCGTCGATGCCGATGCGGAACTTCACCGTGAACGGCGTGTCCCCGGCCGCCTTCACGGACTCGCGCACGATGGCTTCGAACAGTTTCCGCTTGAACGGCAGCGCGGCCCCGCCGCCCTTGCGCGTCACCTTCGCGACCGGGCAGCCGAAGTTGGAGTCGACGTGGTCGGCGAGCCCCTCGCCGACGATGATCCGGACAGCCTCGGCCATGGTCTTCGGGTCCACCCCGTAAAGCTGCATGGACCTGGGCTTTTCGTCGGCGCCGAAGGTCATCATGTGCATGGTCCCGGGGTGCCGTTCGACGACGGCGCGGGCAGTGATCATCTCGCACACGTAGATACCGGCACCGTACTCGGCGCACAGCTGCCGGAAGGCGACGTTGGTGATCCCGGCCATGGGCGCGAGCACCACCGGCGGATCGACCTCGTAGGGGCCGATCTGCAGGGCGGGCTTGCTCAGGGTCGCGGTCACGTCCTCCATTGTCGCCTGTGGTGTCGATCACGCCGATCGAGGGCTCGGAACGGTGCGCAGGCGGCGGAGCGCCGGTCAGTTGCTGTCGTGCCCGACCGGGCCGGGGCGCTGGTGGCGGCACGCCCGGTGCGGTACGAGGTGCAGGTCACGCGGTCCGAGGAGGTGCTGGCTGATCAGGTAGTCCGGCAGCTCTTCGCCGTGCCCCTGCTCGCCCCAGACCGCGTCCATCGTCTCGCGGAGGGCCCGGTCGAGCTGGGTGGCCTTCTCCTGCCCCATGCACCGCATTGTCTGCGTGCGGCCCTGCGGGGCCGGCGCGTGCAGCCCGGCCGTGAAGTACTCGCGGTAGTGCGCGGCGAGGATCACCCGGTGCACCGGCACCCGCTGCCACAGCTCGCGCACCCGGAGCACCGCGCCCGGCACGCCGACTTCGGTGCGCTCGCCGTCCGGGGTGCCGACCTTGACGCCCTGGTGCGCCGATCCTTCGATGGCCAGCCACAACCGGCATTCCTTGTTCCAGGCGATCACCTCGGCGCGACCGTCCGGGAGGCGCACCGAACACCGCTGCGGCACCTGAACCCGCTTCGGCTCACCGGCGAAGTGGACCGAGAGCAGGCCGTTGTGCGCGGTCGAGTCGTTGTCCAGCCACCAGTCCCCCGCTCGATAACGCAGGCAGGGCGTGTTGGGCCGGCGGGAAATGGCGACCCGGCCACTGGCGCCCGAGAAGAACTCCCGGTCGAGGTAGACCTCGGTGCCGGCCAGGACGTCCCGGTCCGGCTGCGGCGGGGTGATCAAGGTCAGGCGAGCCACGTTCATCCCTGCTTTCGTTCCTCGATCACGTCGGCGACGACGACGGTCACGTTGTCGGCCGCACCGACCTGTCCCACCATGGCCAGCAGGGTGGCCACGCACTCTCGAGGCGGCTCGTCGCGCGCGGCGAGGAGCACCTCCTCGAGGCGTTCGGCACCGAGCGAGCCGACCAGACCGTCCGTGGCCAGCACGAACCGCTGCCCCACCGCGGCGATCTTCTCCCAGTGGTCGGGCTGCACCGAGTCCGTAAGGCCCACCGCCCGGAGCAGCCGGCCCTTGGCCACCGGGTCACGCCGTCCCGCGAGCGCGAAGCCCTGCGTGGCGTGCGGCTGGACGAGGCGGCTGATCCCCGCCTCCGTCTGCAGCAGGACGGTGCCGTCCCCGACGTGCAGGCCTTCGACGCGGAAGCGCGTGCCGTGCGGCCGCAGCATCGCGACGTCGAGGGTGGTGGCGAGCCCGGTCGCCAGCACGTCGTCGGCTCCGCGGGCGCGGATCGCGCGGTTCAGGTTGGCCGCGGTCATGGCCAGGTCCTGCTCCGGGCCGGCGTGCCGCACCCCGTCCACCGCCATCCGGGCCGCCACCGCTCCCGCCGGACGGCCGCCCACGCCGTCGGCGACGGCGACGACGGAGAAGTCCGCGAAAAAGGCGTCCTCGTTCTTCCGCCGGCTGCCGATCACGCTGTCGCCGAAGGCGTCGAAGCACAGCTCGCCCGCGCGGTCGCGGGGGACGACCAGGCTGAGCACCTCCGCGCCGCCGAGGCAGACTTCGTCGCCGTTTCGCAGCCGGACCGGGCGGCCCGGCGATACCGCCTGCCCGTTGAGCGACGTGCCGTTGCTCGTCGGGAACGCCTCCAGCCACCAGTCGTCCTCGATCTGGCTGATCACGCAATGCCGCCTGCTCACGCGATCGCCGCCGAGCACGATGTCGCACTGCGAACTGCGGCCGATCACGGTGCTGGCCCGGCTGAGCAGGAAGTCGTCGGTGCCGCGCAGCCAGGCGAGGGTCGTGGCGACCCGGCGACGCTGTTCGCCGCCTTCGGCCACCGGTGAAGCCGGCTGCTCCGCCACGGCTTTCCGGGACGGCTGCAGGTCGGCCGCGACGAGTACTTCCGTTGCGGGATCGGCGGGGCGCAGTGGTGCTGCGGAATCACGCACGACGAGTTCGGTGCCGGGTGGCGCGGCCGCCAAGACCTCGGTGCCCGGCGGCTCGCCGTCGTCGATCCGGTCGGCCCGCTCTCTCTCGAGCTGCCGGAGGCTCTCGGCCGCGGGCAGGGCCAAGGGCCGCTCGCCCGGCAGCGGCTCCGGAACCGCTTCGGCTTCGGCGAGGGCGAGCTCACGGCGCCGGGTTCTCGTCTTCCGTCCCCGGTGCTCCCGCGAGCGGACCGGACGTCCGGCTGCCGTCGTGTGGCGGAAGAGCGTCAACGTGCAGATCGTCGTCGCGATACCGGCGACGAACCCGATCAGCACCGACAGCACGTTCACCATTTCCCGTCACCTCCGAGGTTGGTGGGAGCGGACGACGGTCCGCCGTCGTCGCCGGAGCTGCCGGCCGCCAGCTGGTTCGGCGGCAGCAGCTGGTACTGCACGTCCCGGTCCTGCACGTCCTGCCGCACCAGCTCCAGTGCCTCGTAGGCCAGTTCGGCGTGACTCCGGTCGCCGAGCTGCCCGGACACGCGCTTCGCCGGATTGCGGTGGAGCCACTGCATGACGAGCACCGCGACCGACTCGGGCAGGTCGGGGTTCAGGACCCGCGGATCGATCGGGTCGTGCTCGCGCAGCAGCTCGACCAGCTGGTGGACGCCGATGCCGTCCGGATCCCACCCGTTCGCCCGCGCCTCGTGGTAGAGCGGCCGCTGCCCGGTGAGCAGCTCGTACCAGACCGCCCCGACCGCGCGGACGTCGCTCGCGCTGCTGGCCCAGCCGTTGCGCGGCTCGCGAAGCACCTGTTCGAGAGGGGCGTACCAGCGGGTGAACTTGATCTCGCCGCCGGTCGGCGGCTGGGTGCCGTCGTCGACCGCCTTGGCGAGGCCGAAGTCGATCAGCCGCACGTTGCCGTCGGGGTCCAGCGCGATGTTGGCCGGCTTGATGTCGAGGTGGACGCAGCCGGCGGTCCACGAGTCCATCAGCCCCAGCAGCACCTGCCCGACGATGCGGATGGACCACTCCAGGGTCCGGACGCTGTCGCCGTCGCGCAGCAGTCTGCTCAACGTCTGCGGGTACCTCGGCGTGACGATGTAGGCGCCGAACAGCGGGTCCCGGCCCACGCCGAGCATGGGTGCCACGAACTTGCTCCGGATCTTCCGCAGGAAGTGCAGGTCCTTCTCGATGGCTTCCTGGGCGTAGTCGTGTTCGACCGCTCGTTTGACGACCACCGACAAGCTCGGCTCGAGCAGGTCGTGGGCGAGCAGGACCAGGCTGAAGCCCGGGCGATCCGCGTCGGGCAGCGGTCCCTCCACCACCCAGCGATCGTCCAGGACACGGCGAGCCGGTTGCTCGCGCTGCCGCGGGAGCAGGACGGTCTCGGCGTGCGAGTCGTCGACCACCGTCAGCCGGTCCGCCTCGTCGTCGCGGGACGACGGGAGCACGGTGGTCGTCCCGAACGCGGCCTTGGCCGCCGCGACCTCGCCTTCGTACCGCCAGCGGTGCACCTGCAGATCCCGGTCGTGGTCCAGCTTGAGCCGTTCCAGCTCGAGGTCCTTCTCCTTCGCGATCTGTTCCAGCAGCACGTCCTCGTCCGCCTGGATGCTCGCGAGGCCGGAGACGCGCCGGGACCGGCTGCGCGCGGCTTCGAGTTCTTCGTCTTCCTGGTGCTGAGCCTCTTCGCGCTCGAAGGCCCGGAGAACTGTGCGCCGGGCAACCCGGTCGTGGACGCTTCGAGGCGCGAAGAACTTGAAGATGATCGGGAGCAGGTCGATGAGCAGGAAGATCCCCCGCACGATCCACACCCGCAGGCTCAACGCGGGATTGGCGTCGACGATCTCGTCCAATGCCTTCTCCTGCGCGAGCAGGCCGTTGGCTTGCGAAGTGATGCGGTCCTGCTCGATGACCTTCTGGTCGATCTCCGTCTTGAGCGCCGCGAGATCTGCGCCGTACTTCGTCTTCGCCTTGCCCTCTGCTTCCTGAGCCGTCGCGACCTGGTTCTGCCGCTCTCTGAGCGTCGCCTGGTAGGTGGCGCACGGACTGCCGTCCCGCAGCGAGCACCCGACGCCGGTGCCGTGCTTGCCCGCGATCTCGTCGTCCACGTCCTTCTGCGCCTTGTCGCGGGCGGCCTGAGCGTCGACGGTGGCTTGCTGCGCGGTTGCCCAGGCGCGCTCGATTTCCGCACGTCGCTGCGCGAAAGTCGCTTCCACCTGTTCTCGCGTCTTCTTTTCCTGGCCGTTCCGGTCGATGTCGACCTGGTGCGCGATCTCCGGCGCGAACATCGTCAGCAACACGGGCTCGGAAACGGCGGAGGCGATGACAACGGCGAGGAGACACCGGCCGAGAACGGCAGCGACCTTGCCGGCCACACCGGTCCACTCGCGCCGCGGTTGCCCCTCCGGCTTTCCGTACGAAACCGAACTGACCAAACTGCGGTCGAGGTTGAAGATGATCAGCGCCCAGAATGCGGCCAGAACGAGGTGCCACGACGAAAACGCGTGCTGGACGGTGCCGATCACCATCGTCATCGAAATGCCGCTGGCCAGCGCCGTGAGCAGGACAGCGAGCCCGGTGCAGACGTACCGGGCCCGTTCGAGCCGCTGCACCCCGCTGCCTTCGGTCAGCGCCGGATCCGCTCCGGCGCACCAGAAAAGGAGATCACCGAACCTTCGCTGCACCTCGGTACCTCCTGCCATGATTGCCCCTGATCGTCCTGTTTCCCACTGTCACACGAATTCGTGGCCGGAAACCGCCGCCGGGGGCTACGAGGGTTCGCACTGGATCCGCCCGGGTGAGCCGTCCACTGCGAACTCCGTGGTGCCGATCCGGATCACCTGTCCGGGGCGGAGATCCGCCGAACCGTGGATGCGGACCCCGTCGACCCACGTGCCGTTCGTGGAGTGCAGGTCGACGCACCGCACACCGGTGGGCGTCGGCAGCACGTGGCAGTGGCGCCGGCCGGCCCGCGTGTCCTGGAGGCGGCCGGGAGGCGGCACGGCCCGGCCGAGCGTTATCCCTTGTGACGGCAGGAAGATCCGGGCGCCGGTCGGGCGGTGGATCAGCGACCGGGCCACCGGCGGCGCTGCGAGGCGTGCGTGCGGCGGCGCTGCGGGGCGGGCTTGCGCCGGCCGCGGTGGTCCGTGGTTCGCGGTGGGTACCGCGTCCCGGTCGCCCGGCGCGAGGACCTCGACCTCACTGCGGTCGGCGGTCATCGTTTCGCACAACACCCGGACCGTCCCGAGAGGAGCGCCGGGCCAGTTGCGCAGCACGGCGCGTTCGAGGCGGACGCGCAACTCCGCCCGGTCGACCGGGAGCAGGGTGAGCATCTGCTCGGCGATCGGAACCCGGACGGTCGGGTTCCGCGGCACCCCGTTTCTCGCGCTCACCAGCAGGGCCTCGACAATGCGCCGGCAGAGGTGGTCCTCGAACGAAAGCTCCGTCGCCGCACCGAACCGGTCGGTGCCGAACCACTCGATTCCGGCCATGCGTGAGAACCTCCTCGAAAGCCACCTTCGGATGGTGTCCGAATCGGAGTCGCCGCGACCGTCCGATGCATTACGAGGGATCGCAATATTTCTCCGCGTCAACAGATTTCCGATTCCGTGGCGAATCTCGTGGGAAGTCGCCGGGCGGATTTGTTGGCCCGCTCCCGGCAGGCATAGGGTTCGGTGCATGACGAACACGCCCTTGCGGTGGGGGATCATGGGTACCGGTGCGATCGCCGACACCTTCGCCCGGGACCTGCAGCTCACCGAGTCCGGCGTGGTCGCCGCGGTCGGGTCGCGGTCGGGCGGGAGTGCCGAGCGGTTCGGCGGCGAACTGGACATCCCCACCCGCCACAGCAGCTACGAAGCCCTCGCGAACGATCCGGACGTCGACGTCGTCTACGTCGCGACGCCGCATCCCATGCACCACGCCAACGCGCGGCTCGCCCTCAAAGCCGGGAAGCCCGTGCTCGTCGAGAAGCCGTTCACGATGAGCGCCGAGGAGGCTCGCGACCTCGTCGACCTCGCGCGCGCCCAGGGCCTCTTCCTGATGGAGGCGATGTGGACGCGGTTCCTGCCGCACATCCGGCACATCCGCGAGCTCCTGCCCAGCCTCGGGGACGTCGTCACCGTCGCCGCCGACCACGGGCAGTGGTTCGCCGAGGACCCCGCCTTCCGGCTGTTCGCTCCCGAACTGGGCGGGGGTGCCCTGCTCGACCTGGGCATCTATCCCGTTTCCTTCGCGTCGATGGTGCTCGGGCAGCCCGAGCGCGTCGCCGCGATGGCGACGCCCGCTTTCACCGGGGTCGACGCGCAGATGTCGATGCTCTTCGGCTACGCCGGCGGCGCGCAGGCCGTGCTGACCTGCACCTTGAGCGCGATTTCGCCGACCACCGCGTCGATCGTCGGCACCGAGGCGCGCATCGAGGTCGACGGGCCCTTCTACGCTCCCGCCTCCTTCACCTTCATTCCGCGCGAAGGCGAGCGGCGGCGCTTCGAATACGTCGATGAAGGCCGTGGCCTGCGGCACCAGGCCGACGAAGTGGCGCTGCGGCTGGCCGCCGGGGAGACCGAAAGCCCGCTCATGCCGCTGGCCGAGACCGTCTCGATCATGACCACCATGGACGAGGTGCGGGCCGCGACCAGGACGTGACCCGGGATTGAGTAGTGCTACGGATCCGCAGGTGACGCCTTTGGGTGACCCTGTCCGGTATGACCACCGAAGCAGATGTGCTCCTCCGGCTCGCCGGCGAGATCGACGACCTGGGGCGTCGTCTCGCCCTGGTGGGCTCCGAACTGCGGACCGTCCGGGACGAGCAGCCCGAGCGAGCCGGCCAGGAGACGCACGCCGAGCAGCAGCCACAGCCCGAGCAGCAAAAGCAGCCCGAGCAGCAAAAGGCGGCCGAACAGCCGAAAGCGCCCGAACAGCCACAGCCTGAACCACCGCCGCAGCCACAGCCGCAACCGCCGCCCCGGTCGGTGCGGCCCGAGTCGGTCCCGTGGCCGCAGTACCAGTGGCAGCCGCCCCAGCCGCAGTACGCCCCGCAGCGGCCGCCGTACGCCCCGGCGCCGACGCCGTACCTGCCGGTTCCGCGGCAGACGCTGGGCGAGAAGCTCGGCAAGGAAGGCGCCGGCAGCCGGGTGCTCGCCTGGGTCGGCGGGGCCGTGACGCTGCTCGGCGTCGTCCTGCTGCTGGTGCTGGCCGTGCAGCGGGGGTGGCTCGGGCCGCTGCCGCGGGTGCTCGTCGGCGCCGGGTTCGGGCTGGCGCTGACCGGCACCGGCGTCTGGCTGCACCGCAAGCCCGCCGGCCGCACCGGGGCGTTCGCGCTGGCCGCCACCGGTATCGCGACGCTCTACCTCGACGTCGTCGCCGCGACCACGCTGTACGAATTCCTGCCGGTGCTCGCCGGGCTCGCCGCCGGGCTGGCGGTCGCCGTCGGCGGGCTGCTCGTGGCCGTGCGCTGGGAATCGCCGCTGCTGGCCTCCGCCGTCGTCATCGGCTGTGCCGTGTGCGCGCCGATGATCGTCCGCGGGTTCACCCCCGAACTGGTCACCTTCCTGCTGATGATCCAGCTCGCGACGGCGCCGGTGCAGCTGCGGCGCGACTGGTCGTCGCTGACGCTCGCCGCCGGTGTCCCGCCGCTGTTCGCCTCGGTGATCAGCACGGCGTGGCTCGGCGGGGGCGGCGGCTGGGCCAACA
>NZ_JBSGJD010000181.1:0-20598 GCF_053605405.1 Amycolatopsis sp. NPDC003861 | reverse complement strand
GGTCAAGGCATCTTTCCCGCCTTGACGCGGTACCACCGGCCGTAGTGACAATCGAGCTTCGGGGTGGTGGGCACCCGAGCCGAGTTGGATAGAACGCTCTACCCAACCCCGTATCCTCGACGCCATGGCAGGGACGAAGGAACGCATCATGGCCGCCGGCGCCGAGCTCTTCCGGCGCAACGGTTACGCCGGTACCGGCCTGAAGCAGATCGTCGCCGAGGCCAGCGCGCCCTTCGGGTCCCTCTACCACTTCTTCCCCGGCGGCAAGGAGCAGCTCGGCGAGGAGGTCATCCGCACCTCCGGGCTCGCCTACATCGCCCTTTTCGACCTCTTCATCGCGCCGGCGGACGACGTCGTCAGCGGCATCGAAGCCTTCTTCGCCGCCGGGATCGCGACGCTCGAAGCCACCGACTACGTCGAAGGGTGCCCGATTGCGACCGTGGCCCTCGAGGTCGCCAGCACCAACGAGCCGCTGCGGAAGGCCACCGCCGACGTCTTCACCGCGTGGATCGACGCCGGGACCGAGAAGTTCGCGAAGTTCGGGCTGAGCCGGGAAGCCGCCCGGACCCTCACCATCACCGCCGTCAACAACCTCGAAGGCGCCTTCGTCCTCTGCCGCTCGCTGCGGGACACCGAAGCGATGGCCGTCGCCGGGGCCGCCACGGTCGACGTTGCGCGGCGGCTTCTCCAGGAAAACTCGCAACTTTAGTCGGTAATCGAACACAAATCACCAACATGGCGCTTGACCGCGCAGCAAGCAACAGCGTATTGGTCTAGTCCTCCTGCCTCACACCGTCGTTCGGTTGGAGTCGCCATGCGCCGTGTCCTCGCCGTCGTCGCCGCCGCTGCCGTGGTCGCGGCCGTCCCCACCCCCGCCCACGCCCTCGAAAACGGCCTCGCCCGCACCCCGCCGATGGGCTGGAACACCTGGAACACCTTCGAGTGCAACATCAACGAGACGCTCGTCAAGCAGACCACCGACCTGATGGTGAGCTCCGGGATGCGCGACCGCGGCTACACCTACGTCAACCTCGACGACTGCTGGATGACCTGGTCCCGGGACGCGAGCGGGAACCTCGTCGCCGATCCCGCCAAGTTCCCCAGCGGCCTCAAGGCGCTCGGCGACTACATCCACGCCCGCGGCATGAAGTTCGGGATCTACGAAGACGCCGGCACGATGACCTGCCAGGGCTACCCCGGCAGCCTCGGACACGAACAGGCCGACGCGAACCTCTTCGCGAGCTGGGGTGTCGACTACCTCAAGTACGACAACTGCCACAACGACAGCTCCACCCAGCAGGACTACATCCGGCGCTACTCGGCGATGCGCGACGCGCTGCAGGCCACCGGCCGCCCGATCACCTACAGCATCTGCGAATGGGGCTACTTCGACCCCGCGACCTGGGCCGCGGACGTCGGCAACCTGTGGCGCACCACCGGGGACATCACCAACAACTGGGGCAGCGTCGACGGCATCTACCGGCAGAACGTCGGGCTCGCCGCCGCCGCGAAACCGGGCGCCTGGAACGACCCGGACATGCTCGAGGTCGGCGACGGCATGGACTTCCAGGAGGACCGCGCGCACTTCACGCTCTGGGCGGCGATGGCCGCACCGCTGATCGCCGGGGCCGACCTGCGCTCGGCCAGTGTCGCCACCTTCTCGACCTACCTGAACCCGGACGTCATCGCCGTCGACCAGGACCCGCTCGGCAAGCAGGCCACCCGGATCGCCACCGGGAACGGCTTGGACGTCCTCGCCAAACCGCTCCAGGACGGTTCCGTCGCGGTCGTGCTGTTCAACGAAAACAGCACCACGCAGACCATCTCGACGACGGCCGCCGCGGCCGGGCTGCCCGCCGCGGCGAGCTACCGGCTGACCAACCTGTGGTCGAAGGAACTCACCACCAGCGACGGCACGATCAGCGCCGCCGTGCCCTCGCACAGCACCGTGATCTACCGCGTCGCACCGGGGTCCGGCTCCAGCATCGGCACCACCCAGCCGATCCAGGGCGCGTCGTCGGCGCGCTGCCTCGACATCAACGACACGATCGCCGACATCTGGGACTGCGACGGCGGCACCGACCAGGCCTGGACGTTCACCGGCGACGGCGAGCTCAAGGCCGACGGCCGGTGCCTGGACGCCGAGAAGGGCGCCACGACCGCCGGGACCAAGCTCCTCGCCTGGACCTGCCACGGCGGCGCGAACCAGAAGTTCAAGCTGGCGGCCGACGGCTCGATCACCCAGGCCGGCCTCTGCGTCGACGTCACCGGCGGCGACAAGCCCGCCGGCAACGTCAACGGCGTCCAGCTCGAACTCTGGGGCTGCAACGACGACGCCAACCAGAACTGGGCGCTCAAGTCCCGGTGAGGTGTTCCGGCCGCACCGGGACGCGGGTGAGCGCGAGCCCGGTCGCGGCCCGGATCGCCGCCACGATCGCCGGGGTCGAGGAGATCGTCGGCGGCTCGCCGACCCCGCGCAGGCCGTACGGCGCGTGCGGGTCCGGGCGTTCGAGGACGTCGATGCTCATCGGCGGCATGTCCAGCACGGTCGGGATCAGGTAGTCGGTGAAGGAGGGGTTCCGGATCTTCCCGCCGGAGGTCTGGATCTCCTCCATCACCGCCAGCCCGAGCCCCTGCGCCGAACCACCCTGGATCTGGCCCAGCACGGCCTGGGGGTTCAGCGCCTTGCCGACGTCCTGGGCGCAGTCCAGCGCGACCACCTTGACCAGGCCGAGTTCGGTGTCGACGTCGACGACCGCCCGGTGCGCGGCGAACGCGTACTGCACGTGCGCGGTCCCCTGCCCGGTCTCCGGGTCCAGCGCCGAAGTGGGCCGGTGCCGCCACTCGATCGTTTCGTCGTAAACGTCGTCGCCGAGCACGTCGGCCAGGTCGGCGAGCACCTGGCCGTCGGCCGCGACGAGCTTGCCGCCGACGACCCGCGTCCTGGTGTCGAACCGGGACAGCAGCCGCGCCCGCACCGCCACGCACGCGGCTTGCACCGCGCCGCCGGTGACGTAGGTCTGGCGCGACGCCGACGTCGAGCCGCCGTTGCCGATCGAGGTGTCCATCGGCAGGATCGTCACCTGCTCGACGCCGAGTTCGGTGCGGACGATCTGCTGCATGATCGTCACCAGGCCCTGGCCGACCTCGCAGGCCGCGGTGTGCACGGTCGCGGCCGGCTCGCCGCCGACCAGCTGCAGGCGCACGCGGGCCGTCGAGTAGTCGTCGAAGCCTTCGGAGAAGCAGACGTTCTTGATCCCGACGGCGTACCCGACGCCGCGGACGACACCCTCGCCGTGGGTCGTGTTGGACACCCCGCCCGGCATGTGCCGCAGGTCGAACGGCCGGTCCGGCGGCAGCGGCATGTCCCGCACCCGGTTCAGCAGCTCCGCGACCGGCGCTTCGGCGTCGACGACCTGGCCGGTCGGCATCAGGTCGCCCTCGCTCATCGCGTTGCGGACGCGGATCTCGACCGGGTCCAAGCCGCACGCGAGAGCGAGCTTGTCCATCTGGGACTCGTAGCCGAACGCCGCCTGCACCGCGCCGAAGCCGCGCATCGCGCCGCACGGCGGGTTGTTGGTGTAGGTGCCCCAGCATTCCACCGAGACACTGTCCACTTTGTACGGTCCGACGCCGAGTGTGGCGGCGTTCGCGACCACCGCCCCGGTCGACGACGCGTACGCGCCGCCGTCGAGGTACAGGCGCGTCTTCACGTACACGAGCCGTCCGTCGCGGGTGGCGCCGTGCTCGTAGTACATCTTCGCCGGGTGGCGGTGGACGTGGCCGTAGAAGGACTCTTCGCGGTTGTAGACCATCTTCACCGGCTTGCCGGTGTGCAGTGCGAGAAGGCAGGCGTGCACCTGCATCGACAGGTCTTCCCGGCCGCCGAACGCGCCGCCGACGCCACCGAGGGTCAGCCGCACCTTCTCGGCCGGCAACCCCAGCGCGGCGACGATCTGCTGCTGGTCGACGTGCAGCCACTGCGTCGCGACGTAGAGGTCGACGCCGCCTTCGGTGTCCGGCACGGCGAGGCCGGACTCGGGGCCGAGGAACGCCTGGTCCTGCATGCCGACCTCGTAGACGCCGGCGACGACGATGTCGGCGTCGAGGTCCTGCGGGCCGCGGCGGATCTTCACGTGCCGGACGACGTTGCCGCCTTCGTGCAGCGAAGGCCCTTCGCCCGCGACGGCGGCTTCGGAGTCCGTCACCGGCTCCAGTTCCTCGTAGGCGACCTTGATCCGCTTCATCGCGCGGCGCGCGGTCTCCGGGTGGTCGGCGGCGACCAGCGCCACCGGTTCGCCCTGGTAGCGGACGACTTCGGAGGCGAGCACCGGCTGGTCGGCGTGCTCGAGGCCGTAGCGGTTCACGCCCGGGACGTCGTCGTGGGTGAGGACCGCGTACACGCCCGGCACGGCCAGGGCTTCCGCGATGTCGATGCCGGTGATCCGGGCGTACGGGTGCGGGCTGCGCAGCGTCACGCCCCACACCATGTCCTCGTGCCAGAGGTCCGAGGAGTAGGCGAACTCGCCGCGGACCTTCACCGTGCCGTCGGGGCGCCGCGGCGAAGTGCCGACGCCGTTCGCGGTCGTCGTCGTGACGGAGGTGGTGCTGGTCATCGGCCCTCCCGCAACCGGGCGCTCGCGCCGGCCAGCTCGCGGGCGATGGCGGACTCGTCGGCTTCGCGCAGGGTGCCGTCCTCGACGACGGCCTTGCCGCCGACGAACAGGCGGCGCAGCGGCGGCGTGGTGCCGAGCACCAGCGCCGCGACCGGGTCGGCGATGCCGGCGTAGTTCAGCCCGGTCAGGTCCCAGACGGCGAGGTCGGCGAGCTTGCCGGGCTCGATCGAGCCGAGGTCGTCCCCGCGGCCGAGGCAGCGGGCGCCGCCCATCGTGCCCATCCACAGGGCTTCCCGCGTGGTCAGCCCGCGCGGGCCGCCGCGCTGGCGGGCCTGCAGGAGCGACTGGTGGAGCTCTTCGCCGAGGCCACCGGACTCGTTGGACGCGGCGCCGTCGGCACCCAGGCCGACCGCGACCCCGGCGTCGAGGAGGTCGCGGACCGGGGCGATGCCGGCGCCGATGCGGCCGTTGGACGTCGGGCAGTGCGCCGAGCCGGTGCCGGTCGCGCCGAACCGGCGGATCGCCTCGGGTGCGAGGTGGATCGTGTGCGCGAGCCAGACGTCGTCGGCGAGCCAGCCGAGCTTGTCGGCGTACTCGGCCGGGGTGCAGCCGGCCTCGGCGAGGCACTGCTTCTCCTCGTCGACGGTTTCGGCGAGGTGGGTGTGCAGGCGGACGCCCTTGCGCCGGGCCAGCTCGGCCGCGCCGGACATCAGCCGTTCGGTGACCGAGAACGGCGAGCACGGGCCCGCGGCGATCTGCAGGTGGGCGCCCGCGGAGTCGTCGTGGAAGCGGTCGATCGCCGCTTCGGTGCCGGCCAGCGCGTCCTCGGTCGGCTCGACCAGGTTGTCCGGCGGCAGGCCGCCGTCGGACTCGCCGCGGTCCATCGACCCGCGGACCACGTGCAGCCGGACGCCGATGCGCTGACGGGCCGCGGCCAGCGCCGCGACCTGGTCGCCGCCGTCGCGCGGGAAGACGTAGTGGTGGTCGGCGACCGTGGTGCAGCCGGTCAGGGCCAGCCGGGCCATCCCGGCGGTGCCCGCGGCGTGCGTGATCTCGTCGTCGAGGCGGCTCCAGACCGGGTAGAGCGCGACCAGCCATTCGAAGAGCGTGTGGTCGGCGGCCAGGCCGCGGGTCGCCCACTGGTAGAGGTGGTGGTGGGTGTTGATCAGCCCCGGCGTGACCAGGCAGCCCGCGGCGTCGACGCGCTCGTCGAACTCGCCGGTGTAGACGCCTTCGCCGACCGCGGCGATCCGGTCGTTCTCGACGACGACGTGCCCGCTCGCGTACTCCTCGCCGGTGACGGTGGCGATGGCCGCGTTCGCGATGAGCGTCTTCACGCCACGCCTCCCTTCGCGGCCGCGCGGACCGCGTCGAGGATCTTCTCGTAGCCGGTGCACCGGCAGAGGTTGCCGGCCAGTGCCTCGCGGATCTCCTCGTCGGACGGGTCGGGGACGCGGTTCAGCAGGTCGTGGGCGGCGACGACCAGGCCCGGCGTGCAGAACCCGCACTGGACCGCACCCGCGTCCACAAAGGACTGCTGGACCGGGTCGAGGGTGTCGCCGTCGGCCAGTCCTTCGACCGTGCGGACCACGCGGCCCTCGGCCTGCCCGGCCGCGACCAGGCAGGCGCACACCGGGAGGTCGTCGAGGTAGACCGTGCAGGAGCCGCATTCGCCCTGCTCGCAGGCGTTCTTCGAGCCCGGCAGGCCGAGCCGCTCGCGCAGCACGTAGAGCAGGCTCTCGCCTTCCCAGACGTCGTCCGCCCGCCGCGGCTCGCCGTTGATCGTGACATTCAGGCGCATGCGCGCTCCCCCGTCCGGTGTTCGTCCCAGGCCCAGGTCAACGTACGCCGTGCCAGTACCCCGAGAGCGTGCTTCCGATACGCGGCGCTGCCCCGGACGTCGTCGATCGGGGACGTCGCCGCGGCCACCAGGTCGCCGAAGCGCCGCTTCAGCGAGTCGGGCAGGGCTTCCGGCGAGCCCCACGGCAGTTCGGCGGCCAGGAAGTCCTCGGCCTCGCGGGCGCGGCGCGGGGTCGGGGCGGCGGACCCGATCGCGGCGCCGGCCCGGCCGTTCCGCAGCGACAGCGCGAAGGAGCAGACCGCGATGACCATGGCGTTGCGCGTGCCGACCTTGGCGAACTGCTGCGGCCCGGCGTGCGCGGGCAGGTGGACGGCGGTGATCAGCTCGTACGGCTCGAGGGCGTGGCGTTTCACGCCGACGTAGAAATCCTCCGCGCGGAGGACACGGGTCCCCCGGACGGAGGCCACCTCGATCCGCGCGTCCAAGGCGAGTAGCACCGGGTGGGTGTCGCCGGCGGGCGAGGCGGCGCCGAGGTTGCCGCCGACCGTGCCGCGGTTGCGGATCTGCGGGGACCCGACCGTGCGCGACGCCATGGCCAGCGCCGGGACGGATTCACCCAGTTCGGCGATGACGCGGGAGTACGGGACGCCGGCGCCGAGCCGGACCGTGCCGTCCACAGTGGAGCACTCCGTCAGTTCCCCGACGGTGGTCAGGTCCAGGAGGGCGTCCGGGCGCCGGTGGTCGAAGTTGAGTTCGACCATGACGTCGGTGCCGCCGGCGATCGGCACGGCGCCGGGCCGCTCGGCCTTCAGGGCGAGGGCCTCGGCGAGCGTCGTGGGACGCAGGAACTCCACGGGCTGCTCCTTCGTGAGGGCGATAGACCAGTAGACGACGGATCACGGCCGGGCGGCAACGGCACCACGCATGAAACGCACCGCAGCGGACGCGGGGCCGGTTGTGCTTTCCTACAAGCCTCATGACGACCGTGAAAACTCTGCTGGGCCTCCCGGGGCTGCGGCTGCGCCCGCGCGCCGGGACCGACCTGCTCGACCGGCCGGTGACGCGCATCTACGTCACGGAGCTGTCCGACCCCGGACGGTACCTGTCGGCCGGTGAGCTGGTGCTTTCCGGCCTGCTCTGGTGGCACGAGCCGGGTGACGCCGAGCCGTTCGTGGCGGCGCTGGCCCGCTCGGGCGCGGCGGCGCTGGCCGCGTCCGGCGCGGACTCGGGCGGCATCCCGGACGACGTCGTCGACGCCTGCGTCCGGCACCGGATCCCGCTCCTCGAAGTGCCCGCCGACCTGTCGTTTTCGGTGATCACCGAGCAGGTGGTGCTGGCCTTGGCGGC
Organism: Amycolatopsis sp. NPDC003861; assembly: GCF_053605405.1. NCBI lineage: Bacteria > Bacillati > Actinomycetota > Actinomycetes > Pseudonocardiales > Pseudonocardiaceae > Amycolatopsis > Amycolatopsis sp. NPDC003861. Next base: position 12,834 of record NZ_JBSGJD010000181.1, on the reverse strand, counting down.
CGCGTCGGACAGCGCCCGCAAACGTTTGCAGGCCGCGGCGGAGGCGCCGGTCGAGACGCTGGTGGAGCGGGCTTCGGCGGAACTGGGGCTGCCGTGCTGGGTGCTGTCGGGCCTGGGCCGGCTGATCGCGGGGACGGCCCCGCTGCCGATGCCGCCGGAGGACGTCGTCCGCCGGTACGCGGCTCGCGAGCCGGGGCCGCTGACGGTGCTCCCGGTCGAGGGGCGGCACGCGGTGCCGTGGCTGATCGCGGCCGGGGGGCCGTTGAGCACCGCGCAGGCCGAGCTGGCCGAGGAGGTGGCGGGGCTGGTCGGGGTCACGCGGGCCCGCAGGTCACGCCCGGAGGTGTCGCTGCCCGAGGACGTGTGCGTTGTCGCGTTGCGGACCGAAGGCAGCGACGAGAGCCGGGACGTCCTGGACGAGTTGCTGCCGGACGCGGCGCTGCTCGATTCGCCGGGGGACACGTCGTATGCGGCGGTGGCCACGCCTTCGCTGGCCGGCCTGTCCACTGTGGAGCCGCTGCTGCGGGCTTCCCGGATCCTCTGCGGGGTCAGCGATCCGGGCCGGGTGGCCGAGGCCGTGGAGAGTGCGCGGTACGCCGTGGAGGTGGCGGCGCGGCGGCCGGGCCGGGTGGCGGTGGTCCGGACCGGTGACGTGGCCGTGCACGAGCTGCTGCTGGCCGGCGCGCCGGACGGGGTGCGCGCGGCCGTGCGCCGCCGGGTGCTCGGGCCGTTGCTGGCCTACGACGCGGAGCAGCACACGGACCTGGTGCACACGGTCCGCGTGTTCCTGGAGTGCTCGGGCTCCCCGACCCGGGCGGCGAAGGCGTTGCACGTCCACGTGAACACGCTGCGCTACCGGATCGGGCGGGCGGGTGAGCTGCTGGGCGCGGACCTGACGGAGTTCACCGACCAGCTGGACGTGTACCTGGCCTTGCGAGCCGGCGACTAGAACGCCCGCTCGCCCGCTCGGCGCAGGGGGAAGACCTCGCACCCCACCGGCCGCCGTCTCGCGTTGCGTGACCGGGGGCAAGGGGGAGGATGAGCGGGTGGACCCCGAAATCACCTCGGCCCGGCAGGCGGCGGACGACGCCCGCGTGCTGGCCTTCGGGCGGCTGCAAGGCGCGGCGCACCGGCTCGGCTACCTGCTCGGGCGGGCCCTGGAACGCGAATGCGGGATCACGCACCTGATGTACGAGGTCCTGCTGATCGTGGGCCGCACCGGCGCGGACGGGCTGACCATGCGCTCCATCGCCCAGGAGCAGGTCCTCACCACCGGCGGCGCGACCCGGCTGGTCGACCGGATGGAGGCGCTCGGGCTGGTGACCCGCACGGCGTCCCCGAGCGACAAGCGCGTCCAGCTCGTCCGGCTGACCTCGTTCGGCGAGGAGACGACCGTGCGGGCCAGCCGGCTGCACGTGGAGAACGTCGAGCAGTTTTTCTTCCGGCCGCTGCCCGAGGACCACCGCGCGCGGTTCGCCGACGACCTGCGGACGCTGAGCCACTTCGCCCGCGACGCCCTCCCGCGGCTGCGCTGAGCCGCGACCGGCGCCACGCCGAACAGGAGCGCGAACGTCGTGACGATCTCGGAGCACCCGACGCCTCAGTCGCCCGCTGCGGCAGACTGACCGGGTGGGCAAGCGGAAGCAGGTCCGCGTCGGCCCGCCGCCGACGACGGACGAAGAGTTCGGCGAGGCGCTGCTGACGGCCGCTCCGGGCGACGCCGAGCGGCTGGCGCCGGGCTTCACGCTGCCGGCCGACCTCGTCTCGGCCGCCGATCGGATCGCCCGGCAGCTGGTGGCCCGGGCGTGCCGGGGTGGGTGGCTGCCCGAAGACCTCCACCAGGCCGCGCGGCGGCGCCTGGACGAGTTCGCGGGCTCGTACGTCCTCGACGCGCTCGCCGCCTACGCCGGGCAGTTCACCGCCGTGCACCCGGACTGGCTGGCCCAGCTCGACGCGGTGGGCGCCACCCGCTGGTGGACCGAGACCGAGCCGCACCTGCCGCAGTGGGCGGCGAAGCACATCCTGACGCCGTCCGAAGCGGTGGCGGCGGTGATCGAGGCCCTCGGCCTGCTGGCGACCCTGCCCGCGGTGACCGTCGTCCTGCCCACGCCGGGAACCCCGCCGGCGTCGCCGGCGCGGCACCACGTCGACGACAAGAAGCTGAGCCGGGTCCGCGCGCTGCTCGCCAAGGCCGAGTCGAGCACCTTCCCGGAGGAAGCGGAGACCCTCTCGGCGAAGGCGCAGGAGCTGATGACCCGCCACGCTCTCGACCGCGTGCTGGTCGAGGCCACCGAGGCCGCACCCGAGCGGCCCGCGGCCCGCCGGATCTGGCTGGACACGCCGTACACCGACGCGAAGTCGCTGCTGGTCCACGTGGTCGCGCAGGCCAACCGCTGCCGTGCGGTCTTCGACTCGCGCTGGGACTTCGTGACCGTCGTCCGCGACGAAGACGGCCTGGACGCCGTCGAGCTGCTCACCACGTCGCTGCTGGTCCAGGCGACGCGGGCGATGATCGCCGACCCGGCGGGCCGGTCCCGGGATTTCCGGAAGTCCTTCCTCGTCTCTTACGCCACCCGGATCGGCGAGCGGCTCGAGCGGGCGGCGGAAGCGACGATCGCCGAGGCGCCGGACTTGCTCCCGGCACTGGCTTCCCGCGAGAAGCAGGTGGCGGCGGCGTTCACCGAGCTGTTCCCCGAAGTGGTGAACAAGTCCGTGACCGTCCGCAGCCATGAGGGCTGGGGCGCCGGGCGCGCGGCCGCCGACCGCGCCCGCCTCGGCGAGTAGCCGTCACACTTCGCGCCGGGCGTACTTCTCCAGCTCCGGCCGCCCGAACGGCAGCTCGCCCTCGTCCAAGGCCCCGCAGTCCAGGCCGCGCAGCAGGTACACCGCCAGCGCCTGGGCGGTCGCCGGTTCGTCCAGCACTCCCCCGGCCCGCTTGTCCGCGTACGCGCGCAACCGCGCCACCGCCTGCGAGAAGCCCTCGCGGTAGAACGTGTACGTTGCCGCGAAGCGGGTCGGCAGCTGGTGGGGGTGCAGGTCCCAGCCCTGGTAGAAGCCGCGCTCCAAGGACCTGCGGACCAGCCGGAGGTGTTCGGCCCACGCCGCGGGCAGCGCGTCGCCGATCGGGAGCCTGTTCGTCGAGCCGTCCGAGAGGCGGACGCCGGTGCCCGCCGCCGCGATCTGCATCAGGCCCTTGGCCAGGTCGGCCGCCGGGTGCTCCATGCTCTGGTACGCCGCCGCGATGCCGAGGCCCGCGCTGTAGTCGTACGTTCCGTAGTGCAGTCCCGAGCAGCGGCCCTCGGCCGCCTGCACGATCCGCGCCACCGACAGCGTCCCGTCGACGTCCACAATGGACTGGGCCGTCTCGATCTGGACCTCGAAGCGCAACGCCCCTTCAGCCAGCTCGTACGCGGTTTCCAGGCGAGCGAGGACTTCCGCGGCCACCGCGACCTGCTCGACCGCCGTCACCTTCGGCAGCGTGACGACGAACCCGGGCGGCAACGGCCCGTGGTCCAGCAACGACCCGAGGAACAGGTCCAGGGTGCGGATACCACGCCGGCGCGTCGCCGCTTCGAAGCTCTTGAAGCGGATGCCGCAGAACGGTGTCCCGCCGGTCGTCGCCAGCGTCTGCCCGGCCGCCACCGCCGCCGCGTCCTCGACGTCGTCGGGCACGCGGCCGAAGCCGTCCTCGAAGTCGATCCGCAGGTCCTCGATCGGCTCGGTCAGCAGCTTCGCGCGGACGCGTTCGAAGACGTCCGCGTCGGCGCCGAGGAGGTCGCCGTGCTCGATGAAGACCCGCATCGCCTGCTTGCCCCAGTCGGCGACCAGGCGCGTCTTGTACCGCGACGCCGGGACGTAGACCGTGTGCACGGGCTGGCGTCCCGGCCGCTCGCCCGGGTACGACGCCGCGACGCGCGCGTCGGCCGCAGCCAGGCGCGCGTCGGCGGCGTCGTAGACGTCCTCGGAAAGCCGCACTACTTGATCTTCTCGTACGCGGGCAGCGTCAGGAAGTCCGGGAACTCGTCGGCCAGCGCGACCTGCTCGAACAGCTCCACCGCGGGCTCCAGCAGCTCCGGCTTGAGCTCACCGGCCAGCTCGCCGCGGACGTCGGCCAGCACGCCGCGCACCAGCTCCGCGGTGACGGTGTCACCACTGTCCAAAGTGGTCCCGTTCTTGACCCACTGCCAGATCTGCGAGCGCGAGATCTCGGCGGTGGCCGCGTCTTCCATCAGGTTGTGAATGGCCGCCGCGCCGTTGCCGCCGAGCCAGGAGGCGATGTAACGGACACCGACGTCGATTGCCGCGCGCAGGCCGGCCGCGGTCGCGCTGCCCGGCGTCGAAGCGACGTCCAGCAGCTGATCGGCGGTGACGCTGACCTCGTCGCGGGTGCGGCCGAGCTGGTTCGGCTGGTCGCCGAGCACCTTGTCGAACTCCTCCTTGCAGAGCTCGACCATGCCCGGGTGCGCGACCCACGAGCCGTCGAAGCCGTCGCCGGCCTCGCGGGACTTGTCCGCGTGCACCTTCTCGAAGGCGCCCTTGTTGGTCTCGGGGTCCTTGCTCGGGATGAACGCGGCCATGCCGCCGATCGCGAAGGCGCCGCGCTTGTGGCAGGTGCGCACCAGCAGCTCGGTGTAGGCGCGCATGAAGGGCGCGGTCATGGTGACGGAGTTGCGGTCCGGCAGCACGAACTTCTCGCCCGCGTCGCGGAAGTACTTGATGACGCTGAAGAGGTAGTCCCAGCGGCCGGCGTTGAGGCCCGAGGCGTGCTCGCGCAGCTCGTAGAGGATCTCTTCCATCTCGAACGCGGCCGGGATGGTCTCGATCAGCACGGTGGCGCGGACGGTGCCGTGCTCGATGCCGAGGGTCTTCTCGGCGTGGGTGAAGACGTCGTTCCAGAGCCGCGCTTCGAGGTGGCTCTCCATCTTCGGCAGGTAGTAGTACGGGCCCTTGCCGCGCTTGAGCAGTTCGGCGGCGTTGTGGAAGAAGTGCAGGCCGAAGTCGACGAGCGCGCCGACGCCCTCGCGGCCGCCGAAGGTCAGGTGGGCTTCCGGCAGGTGCCAGCCGCGCGGGCGGACCACGATCGTGGCGTGCTCGACGTCGTCCTTCAGCGCGTAGCTCTTGCCGCCGCTTTCCAGGGTGATCGTCTCGCGGATGGCGTCGTGGAGGTTGACCTGGCCGGACACGACGTTGTGCCAGTGCGGCGTGTTGGCGTCTTCGAGGTCGGCGAGCCACACCTTCGCGCCGGAATTCAGCGCGTTGATGGTCATCTTGCGGTCGGTCGGCCCGGTGATCTCGACGCGGCGGTCGCGGAGCGCCTCCGGGGCCCCGGCGACCTGCCAGTCGCCGTCGCGGATCTCCTTGGTCTCCGGCAGGAAGTCGAGCCGGCCGGTGGTCCGGGCCTCCTCGCGGCGCTTGCTCCGCGCCTGGAGCAGCTCGTCGCGGCGGCCGGCGAAGGCGTCGTGGAGGCCGGCGAGGAAGGCGAGCGCTTCCGGCGTGAGGATCTCGTCGCCGCGCTCGACCGGGTCGCCCAGCACCTGGACTTCAGAAGACATGGGGAAACACCTCGAGGGTTCGGATCTTTGGATAACGGCCCTACGGTTTTCTACCAGCCGGACTATAGTTTCTGCATAGCGGAAGCTCAACGCCGACGTAAGGAGGGCCACCGTGCCGGCGGAGAAGAACGGTCGCGACGGCGGCGTCCAGTCCCTGCAGCGCGCCTTCGAGCTGCTGGAACACCTCGCGGACACCGGCGGCGAGGCGAGTTTGTCGGAGCTGGCGACGCTGTCCGGGCTGCCGATGCCGACGATCCACCGGCTGATCCGCACGCTGGTCGACCTCGGGTACGTCCGCCAGAACACGAACCGCCGCTACGCACTGGGTGCGCGCCTCATCAGGCTGGGCGAGAACGCGAGCATGCAGTTCGGCGCCTGGGCGCGGCCGTTGCTGGCCGAGCTGGTGGAGGAGGTCGGCGAGACGGCCAACCTGGCGGTCCTGGAGCGCGACGAGGTCGTGTACGTGGCCCAGGTGCCCTCGAAGCACTCGATGCGCATGTTCACCGAGGTCGGCCGGCGGTTGCTGCCGCACGGGACCGGGGTCGGGAAGGCGATGCTGGCGCACCTGCCGTCGTCCGAGGTCCGTTCACTGCTGGACCGGACGGGGATGCCGGCGTACACGGAGCACACGTTCACCGACCCGGACGCGCTGGCGGTGGAGCTGTCGCGGATCGCTTCGCAGGGGTACGCGCTGGACGAGGCCGAGCAGGAGCTGGGGGTGCGGTGCGTGGCGGTGGCGGTGCCGGGCGCACCGGTCCCGGCGGCGGTTTCGGTGTCCGGGCCGTCCGGTCGGCTGACCGCCGAGGCGGTGGCACACATCGCCCCGGCGGTGCAGCGGGTCGCGGACGCCCTGGGGGCTAGCCTGACTCAGGCCGTCGCACAAGTGTGACAGTGGGTGAAATTAAGGTGACACAAAGTGACCCCCCTGAGGGGGGCAAATCCGGCGCCGGTAAAGTCGGCGACATGGCCAGCCTCGAAGACCTCGAAGCCCGCGTGACCGCGTTGGAGGAACAGGTGCAGCAGTCCCGGCACGACGCCGCGGCAGCCCGCATTCTCGCCGGCACTGCAGACCGGGATGTGTCTGAGTTCAAGCAGACTTTGAACGGCCACACCAAGGTGCTCAACGCGATGCGCGAGACGCAGATCGAGCACGGGCAAGACATCTCCGGCCTCAAGACTGACGTCACCGGTCTCAAGACCGAGGTCACCGACCTCCGGGCTGAGATGCGCAGCGGGTTCACCAAGATCAACGTCGGCATGGAGCAGATGAGCCGGTTGCTTCAGCAGATCATCGACAAGGGCTGACTCAGCTCAGCTCCCCCGCCAGCAGGTCCATCAGCAGCCCGTCGTGCCAGGTGCCGTCCGGGGCGCGTTCGTAGTTCCGCAGGATCCCGACCGGCCGGAAGCCCACCTTCGTGTACACCCGGATCGCCGTCTCGTTCGACGCCGCCGGGTCGATCGTCAGCCGGTGGTGGCCGGTCGCGAACAAGTGCCGGGCCAGGGCGCGGATCGCGCCCGTGCCGATACCGCGGCCGTGGAAGTCCGGGTGCACCGAGATGTCGATGCCCGCGTGGTGGTACTGCGGGTCCAGCTCCTCGCAGCTCTGGATCAGGCCGACGACGGCACCGTCGAACTCGATCACGTAGACCGTGTAGCCCTCTTCGACCTCGTACAGGCCTTCGGTCTCGTGGTCCGGGTCGCCCCACCAGCGGGCGACCTCCGGGGTGGCCAGGATTTCGCGCACCCGGACGCGGTCGGCTGGGCCGATCGGGCGCAGGCGCACCCGGTCGCCGTGAATGGCGGTCATGATGGGTCCTCTCTCGTAGCGAACGACGGCTTCGGAGCGTCTGTCACGAGGAGGGGCGCGCGTGCGTCAACCGGGCATGCCCGGATTCTGCGCTCGCACCGCCGCCGCCGTCATCCGAATATCCGCCGGAGGCCGCATGGACACGCACGCCGGCGCCTTGGCCTGGCTCGCGCAGGGCGCCGCTTCGAACCTCCTGGACCGGCTCGTCGACCGGGCGCTCGACGGGCCCGCCGCACCACCCGCCTGGCCGGGCCCGGCGAAGACCGCCGCGGGCACCGTCGAGATCACCGTGCGGCACCACGGCGCCGCGAAGGGCCGGACACCGGTGATCCTGACGATGCAGGAAGACGGCGGCCGCACCGGCACGGCGTTCTCGGCGATCCTCGGCCACACGGCCCGCATCGCGGTCCCCAGCGGCCGCTACTTCAGCGCGGCGATGGTGCTCGACCCGGCCCGCCGCACGCTGCAGGGCATCGGCTGGTCCCACCTGACCGTGCCGGCCCGCGGGACGTCCCCGTGCCTCATCCCGGTCAACCGCCCCTCGGCGCCGGTGATCCTGCAGCTGGGCTTGCGGAAGGCAGACGGAACACCGCTGTTCCGGCTGGAACCGCCGGCGAAGGTCCGCTAACCGAGCAGGGCGTCCACGAAGGCACCCGGCTCGAACGGGGCCAGGTCGTCCGGGCCCTCGCCCAGGCCGACCAGCTTCACCGGGACCCCCAGCTCCTTCTGGACCTGGAACACGATGCCGCCCTTGGCCGTGCCGTCCAGCTTGGTCAGCACGATGCCCGTGACGTCGATGACCTCGGCGAACACGCGGGCCTGCATGAGCCCGTTCTGGCCCGTCGTCGCGTCCAGGACCAGCAGGACCTCGTCGACCTTGGCCTGCTTCTCCACGACGCGCTTGACCTTGCCCAGCTCGTCCATCAGGCCCGTCTTCGTGTGCAGGCGGCCCGCCGTGTCGACCAGGACCGCGTCGACACCGGTGTCCACGCCGCGCTTGACCGCGTCGAACGCGACCGCCGCCGGGTCCGCGCCCTCCTTGCCGCGGACGACCTCCGCGCCCACGCGCTCGGCCCACGTCTGGAGCTGGTCGGCCGCCGCCGCGCGGAACGTGTCCGCCGCGCCCAGCAGGACCGTGCCGCCCTGGGCCACCAGGACGCGGGCGAGCTTGCCCGTGGTCGTCGTCTTGCCCGTGCCGTTGACGCCCGCCACCAGCACCACCGCCGGCTGCTTCTTGCCGTCGACCGTGTGCGGCAGCGCCCGGACCGCGCGGTGGCCGTCGGTGGACAGCTGCGCCGTCAGCACCTCGTGCAGCACCTCGCGCGCCTCGGCCGACGACCGCACCGCGCGCCGGGACAGCTCGTCGCGCAGGCGCTCGACGATCTGGTTCGTCGTGGCCGCGCCGAGGTCGGCCAGCAGCAGCGTGTCTTCGACGTCCTGCCAGGAGTCCTCGTCGAGGTCACCCGCGCCGAGCAGGCCCAGCAGGCTCGTCCCGAACACCGAGCGGGACTTCGACAGCCGGCCGCGCAGCCGCTCCATGCGGCCGGTCGCCGGCTCGATCTCCTCGGCGACCGGGGCCGGTTCGACGACCTCGGCGTCCGGCAGCTCGACGTCGCGGACCGTGCGCTGCGCCGAGTCGCGCGGGACCGCCGCGTCGTCGCCCACCGCGGGCTGGCCGTCGGTCTCCGGCCGGTCCTCGACCGGGTGCTCGGGGGCTTCGGCCTCGGCCGTGCCGCCGGGCGCGAGCGCGATGCCCCCGCTGGCCGCGTACGAACCGCCCTTCGGTTTCGCCTCGACCTCGCGCTGGGCGTCCAGGCTGATCCGCCGCCTGCGTGCGATCAGCAGGCCGGTCACCAGCAGGGCGACCAGGACGACGACGGCGACGACTACGAACAGGAACCAGGTGCTCGACACGGACCCATCCTTTCATCCGCGCTCCCCCGCGCCGGACACCCCGTCCGCACAGGCAATTCGTCACCAGCTAGGTCCCGATTGGGGCAAGACTTCACCAAGTGGGTTGCGTCACAGGCAACGCTCCACTAAACCCCTCCGGATGGGGCTGCGAGCGAGTCACGGCTATCTGGTGATCGGCCTGATTTCGGGCACGTCGCTCGACGGGATCGACGTGGCCGCCGCCGACCTGCACGCCGAAGAGGACACGGTCGTGCTGACACCTCTCGGCGAGCTCGACGTCCCCTACCCCGACCACCTGCGCGAGGGCCTGCTCGCCGCGCTGCCGCCGAACCCGTGCACCGCCGGCGAGCTGACGCGGCTGGACACCGGCGTCGGCCAGGCGTTCGCCGACGCGGCCGCGCGCGGCGTCGAAGAGCTCGGCGGCCGCGCGGACCTGGTCGCGTCGCTCGGCCAGACGGTGTTCCACTGGGTCGAGGACAACCACGTCCGCGGCACCCTCCAGCTCGGCCAGCCCGCCTGGATCGCCGAGCGCACCGGGCTGCCGGTGATCGCCGACCTGCGGGCGCGCGACGTCGCCGCGGGCGGCCACGGCGCGCCCCTGGCGAGCACGCTCGACCGGCTGTGGCTGCACGGCCTCGCCGAGGACACCGCACGGCCGGTCGCCGCGCTGAACCTCGGCGGCATCGCGAACATCACCGTCGTCACCGAGGGGCGGCCGGTGATCGCCTACGACACCGGGCCCGCCAACGCCCTGCTCGACGTCGCCGCCCACCGCGTCTCGGGGCAGCGCAGCGACGTCGACGGCCGGCTCGCCCTCGGCGGGTCGGTGCGCGCCGACCTGCTCGGCCGGCTGCTCGCCGACCCGTACTTCGCCGCCGCACCCCCGAAGTCCACCGGCAAGGAGCACTTCAACGCGGACTATCTCGACACCGCACTGGCCGGCCTGGACAGCGTCGAACCCGGCGACCTGCTCGCGACGCTGACCGAGCTGACCGCCGTCACCGTGGCCGACCAGTGCCGCCGTCACGGTGTCACCACCGTCATCGCCTCCGGGGGCGGCGTCGCCAACCCGGCGCTGATGGCCGCGCTGATCCGCGCCGTGGGGCCGGCGGTGGTCAAGACCAGTGACGACCTCGGCCTGCCCGGCGCCGGCAAAGAGGCGTACCTGACCGCGTTGCTGGGCTGGCTGAGCTGGTGCGGCGTGCCCGGTACGGTGCCGTCGGCGACCGGTGCCCGCGGGCCGCGCGTGCTCGGCGCGCTGGTCCCGGGCCGCGGTCCCCTGACCCTTCCCGCCCCGCTGGGGGGCACCGTGACCCGGTTGCGAGTCGCGGAGAAGGCCGGAGAACGGTAGGAGTGATCCATGCGCGGTGTTGACCTCGCCATCATCGTGATCTACCTGGCGGCGATGCCGCTGATCGGCGTGCTGGTCGGCCGGAGACAACGGTCGGCGGCGGACTACTTCGTCGGCGAGCGCAGCCTCCCGTGGGGTGCGGTGATGCTGTCCGTGGTGGCCACGGAGACCTCGACGCTCACCGTGATCAGCACGCCCGGGCTGGTCTTCGGCAACGCCTTCCTGTTCCTGCAGCTGGCCTTCGGCTACATCATCGGCCGGACGATCGCCGCGTTCGTGCTGCTGCCGCGGTACTTCCGGGGCAACCTCGTCAGCGCGTACGCCTTCCTCGGGAAGCGGTTCGGCTCGGGGCTGCAGGGCACGGCGTCGGTGACGTTCGTGATCACGCGCCTGCTCGCCGAGGGCGTGCGCCTGTTCGCCGGCGCGATCCCGATCAAGGTGATCCTCGGCCACTACGGCATCCACCTGGACTACTGGGTGATCGTCGTCATCCTCACCGCGCTGACGCTGGTCTACGCCTACATCGGCGGGATCAAGGCGGTCGTCTGGGTCGACGTCATCCAGCTGACGCTCTACCTCGGCGGCGCCGCGGTGGCCGCGATCGTGCTGCTGAACAAGCTGCCGGCCGACTGGGCCACGCAGGCGTCCGCGGACGGCAAGTTCATGCTCGTCGACTTCACGAAGAACCTGCTGACCAGCCCGTACGCCTTCATCACGGCGGTGCTCGGCGGCGCGGCGCTGTCGATGGCGTCGCACGGCGCCGACCAGCTGATCGCGCAGCGGCTGCTGGCCACCCGCAGCCTGCGCGACGGCCAGAAGGCGCTGATCGGCAGCGGCGTCATCGTCACCGTCCAGTTCGCGCTGTTCCTGCTGGTCGGGGCGATGCTGTGGGTGTTCAACGGCCGCAAGTCCGTGGCGCAGCTGGGCCTGCAGAGCCCGGACGACGTGTTCTCGCGGTTCATCATCGACGACCTGCCGGTCGGTGTCTCGGGCCTGCTCATCGCCGGTGTCCTGGCCTCGACCATGGGCGCGCTGGCTTCGGCGCTCAACGCGCTGTCGACGTCCACCGTGGCCGACCTCTACCAGCGGTTCACCAAGCGCTCGCCGGAGGATTCGAAGCTGCTGCAGCACGGTCGCATGTGGACCCTGATCTGGGCCGTCGTGTTCGCGGTGTTCGCTTCGCTGTTCTCCACCACGAAGAACTCGGTGATCGAGCTCGGCCTGGCCATCACCGGCTACACCTACGGCGCGCTGCTGGGGTCGTTCCTGCTGGGTCTGCTGATCAAGAAGGCGCGGCAGGTGGACGCGATCATCGCGTTCGTGGTCACGGTCGTGGTGATGGCGTTCGTCATCCTCGGGGTGAAGTTCAACGCGAAGACCGGCGGCCTGATCGGCGTCGACTTCAGCAAGGCGGCCGGGGACAAGGTGGCGCTGGCGTACCCGTGGTACACGCTGATGGGCGTGGTCATCACGCTGGTCGTCGGCGGCCTGCTGGCCCTGCGGCACCGGACGCCGGACCCGAAGGCGGCCGAAGCGGACGCCGCGACCGCCGAGGTGCGCGCCGCCTGATCCTCCTGAACCGTTTCCGGCGGGCTCCCGTGTGGAGGGGCGGGAGCCCGCCGAGAAGCGGCGGGAGGATTTCGAAGGTGGATTCCATGAAGCGGATGACGGTGGCGCTCGCGGTGGGTGCCCTCCTGGTCGGCGGCGCGGCGACGGCTTCGGCCACCCCGGCGGCCGCCAAGGTGCCGGACGCGATCAAGGTTCCGGTGGGCAACCGGCCGGTGGCCAGCTACGCGGCCGAGGGCGTGCAGATCTACGGCTGCACGAACGGCGCGTGGACGCTGATCCAGCCCGCCGCCGTGCTGTCCAAGCACGGGAAACCGGTGGCGCTGCACAGCAAGGGTCCGGTCTGGACGTCCATTGTGGACGGCAGCACGGTCGGCGCGGCGGCGGCCGCTTCCTCGCCGCGGACGAACGCGATCCCGGAACTGCTGCTCAAGGCGAACCTCAACACCGGCGACGGAATCTTCGGCAAGGTGACCTACGTCCAGCGCCTCAACACCCGCGGCGGCGTCGCCCCGGCGGGAACGTGCACGGCGGGCACGCAGACGGCGGTCCGGTACTCGGCGGACTACGCCTTCTGGGTCGCCGGCTGACCAGCGCCCCAATGTGGCGTTGGTTGCGTCCAGCGCACCCAATGTGGCGTTCGG
>NZ_JBSGJD010000180.1:0-20608 GCF_053605405.1 Amycolatopsis sp. NPDC003861 | reverse complement strand
GTAAGGCGGGTTCTAACCCGCCTTACCACTCACGACGCGGTCAGAACCAGCCGCAGTTGACCGGCGCCGGGAGGCCGGCGAACCGGCCCTCGAGCCAGGCGAACGCCTCCGGGTACGCCCGCACCGCGCCGAGCACGTGCGTCGGCACCAGCGACGTGCTGAACTGCACCTTCACGCCCTTGCCGCACCACGTCCGGCCCAGGTCGCGGTCCTGCGCGTAGGGCACGATGTCGTCGAGCGCGCTGTGCACGATCAGCACCGGTGCCGTCGGCTTCAGCGACCCGATCTTCTGCTCGGCCACCCGCGACCGGTACGGCTCCTCGCCGAGGTAGGCGACGAGCGAGCGGCCGTCGCTGGTCAGCGTCGAGGACTGCGTGAACGCGTGCGCGGCGATCGCCTCCACCGTGCACTCGGTCCGGACCTGCTCGAACAGCTGCTTCCCGCGCGCGTTGAGCAGCGCCGGGATGTTCAGCTCCGGGTAGGCGTAGTTCATGCTCACCAGCGCGAACCCGAGGAACCCGACTGCGTAGTGGCCGTCGAGGTTCTTGGCCACCTCGGCGAGGTCCGCCGGCACCGCCCCGGCGTACGTGCCCTTCAGCTTCAGCTCGGGCGCGTAGCTCGGCTGCAGTTCCGCTGCCGCGGCCGAGGCGCCGCCGCCCTGGGAGTAGCCGGCGATCGCGACCGGGCCGTCGTCCGGGAGCCCCGCCTCCGGCAGCCGCTGCGCCGCGCGGATCGCGTCGAGCACGGCGTGGCCCTCCGACGCGCGGTTGACGTACGTGTGGTCCCCGGGCGTGCCCAGCCCCTCGTAGTCGGTGACGACGACGCCGTACCCCCGCGTCAGCAGCCCGGCGATGAACGGCCCCTCGTACTCGAAGCCCGCCACAAGCGCTTTCGACGGGGCGCAGTCGTCGCCCTCGCCCTGGGTGCCGACGGCGTAGGAAACGATCGGGCGCGCGCCGGCGCCGTGCCACGCCGACCGCGGCGTCAGCACCGTGCCGGTGACGGCGATCGGCGAGCCGTGCGTGTCGGTGCTGCGGTACATGATCCGCTGCACGTTCGCGTCGGCCTTGATCAGCTGGATCGGGTCGATGTAGAACGTCGACGTCTCGTGCCGGATGACGTCGCCGTTGCTTCCGGCGGGGAGGGGGGACGGGGGATCGTAGAAGGACGCGGCGGAGGCCTGAGGCGGGCCGAGCGTCGCCAGGGCCAGAACGGAAACGGTGGCGACGGCCGCGGAGAGGGCGCGGCGGGGGAAGATACGCATGCTTGCTCCTCGTTGAGCAGGTCGAGTGCGCGCGGGTGACACCTTTTCAGACAGAGGTGTCGAAAAAAGAATCACGTGAGGTGGACCACAATGTCAAGCCCGGCCCCGCGCGGGCGGCCGCGCAAGCTCCCGGCTTCCGAGCAGCGCGCCCGCGTGCTGCGGGCGACGGCGAAGGTCGTCGCGCAGCACGGGATGCAGGGCGCGACGATCGAGCAGATCGCGCGCGAAGCCGGCGTCTCGCGCCAAGCCGTCTACGAGCAGTTCGGTGACCGCGCGACGCTGTTCGCCGAGGTGGTGGCCGCGACCGAGGAAAGCGCCTTCGCCGCCATCGCGAGCCCGGCCGTGGCCGACACGCAGCCCGGCCTGCGGGCCTGGGCGCGGGCCAACTACGCGAACATGGTCACCTTCGTCGCCGACCACCCCGAGGGCTACGGCGTGCTCCGCGCGGCCGAGCGCGCGGGCGACCCCGCTCTCACCCGGTTGAGGGAGAGACTGGCCGTCGTCTACGCCGAGGCCGCCCGCAAGCGGTGGGCCGCGCACGGCATCGACTCCGGCCGCGCGGACCGCGCGCTCGTCACGCTCTTCTTCGCGATGACCGAGTCACTGGTCCAGGCCACCTGGGACGGCGAGCCGCCGGACCAGGACGCCCTGATCGACCTGCTCACCGAGTTCACCGTGGGTGGCGTCGCCCGCCTGCAGACCAAGGCGAGCGACGTCATCGACCGATTGCGGTAGCTAAGCCGCGGCGAGAGCCGCCGCGGCCGAGCCCACCACCCGGTTGCGTCCGCCGTGTTTGGCCGCGTACACGGCCGCGTCGGCGGACGCCATCACCTCCTCGATGGACGCGCCGTCGAGCGGGTAGGCGGCGACGCCGATGGACGCCGTCTGCCGTTCGATGTCGACGGCCGCGCCTTCGTTGGTCGTGGTGCTGATGATCAGCTCGCTGACCCGTTGCCGGATCCGCTCCGCCGTGACGATCGCATCCTCCTTGGACGTCGACGGCAGCAGCGCGACGAACTCCTCGCCGCCGAACCGGCCGACCAGGTCGTGCGCCCGCGTCTCCTGCTTGACCACCGCGGCGACCGCCTTGAGCACGTCGTCCCCCGCGAGGTGCCCATAGGTGTCGTTGATCCGCTTGAAGTGGTCGAGGTCGATCATCATCGCGCCGAAGCTGCCGTTCTCCCGCTCCGCGCGCGAGATCTCGCGCTGCGCGCCGTCCTGCCAGGTGGTGGCGTTGAGCAGCTGCGTCTTCTGGTCCGTGGTGGCCAGCTCTTCCAGCCGCTTGATCAGCACGGACCGCTGCAGCACGTACAGCGGCAGGATGACAAGAACCGACAGCAGCGGTTCTTCGTTGAGCACCATCACCAGCAGCGCGCCCACGCACAGAGTGGACAGTTCGAGCAGGTTGTCGTCCATGTTGCCGAGGCAGGACACCGGCGTCGCGTTCTTCGGGTCGGCCAGGTAGAGGCCGAGGCCGGTGAGCGCGGTGTTGACCGTGAAGAAGGCCAGCGCGGCCAGCGTCACCGTCGCCACGCCGCTGCCGATGGTCATGTGACCGACGACACCCGCGGAGAAGGCCGACAAGATCATCGTGGTGGCGTTCGCGGCCACGCGGTGAAATTCACCCGGACGGGTGCCGGACCAACTACGGAACGCCAAGTAGACGTACAGCACGACGCCGAGCGCGGCGATCAGCTGGGCCGGCAGGAGCAGGCCGGCGGGCAGCAGCCACACCGAAGTCATCGAGATGTAGGGCCCGTTGCTGAGGATGCGGCGCTGCCGCTCGAGCCGCCTGCTGACCTCCGTCTGCGCCACGGCCAAGGCTGTGAGCAGCGCAAACGTGCCCAGCTGCGCGACGGTGACCGGCACGGTCAACAGCGAAACGGCCGTCCAGCTCAGCATGACCGTGATCGCGGTCAGCGTCGCGATGATCCAGTCGCGGGGGCGGGTCCACAGTGCCCAGCCCCGTACGCGAGAAATCAAGTCTTGGCCGCGCTGTTCCCCCGATGTGACCATTTTTCCCCCAGACCCTTGCGTGGTTGTACGGTGACAAAGTACTCACGGACAGTTTCAGACCGTTCGCCTGCTGTCCACAAGGGCTTTCGGTGTGTACTTTTTCTTTGACACCGGAACGAGAGGTGGCCAGCGATGCGCGGCAAAGAACAGTGACCGCACAGCGCACCGCAAGGTCGCGCAGGTCGAGCCCACGCGCGGGGCATGTCAAGCATGTTCGGCGCGTGCGGCTTCTTTGTCGATCCATCGATCCGGCTCGCCCGACAGCGCCCGGGCCCACAGCACCGCCAGCGGCAGGGTGAGCACGATCCCGGCGACGCCGAAGATGCCCACCGTGCCGTGCGGGGTCAGCTGATCCGCCAGCACGCCGCCGATCAGCGGGCTGATGCCCATCATCGTGGTCAGGCCGGTGTTGGACAGGCCCATCACCTGCGCCCGCTGCTCGTCGGGCACCGCCAGGGTCAGGGACGCGGTCGCCTGGAGCAGGCAGACCGTGCCCAGCCCGCCGGAGATGATGAACAGCACGATCGACGAGACCGGGCCGGGGTTCAGGAAGCAGAGCAGCAGCGGCACGGCGCACAGCGCGGACAGCGGGCCGATCAGCTTCGGCCGCAGCCGCGCGGGCACCCAGCGCGTGTAGGCGAAGGTCGCGATGACGCTGCCGATCGGGTCGGCCGCGAGCAGCAGGCCGATCGTCTCCGGGCCGCCGCCGGACGCGGTGACGTACGGCGCGGCGATGCCCTCGTAGACCGGCAGCAGGCCCATCAGCCAGGTGAACAGCACCAGCGTCCGCAGCGGCCCGCTCGCGAACGCCGTCCGGCCACCGCCGCCGAGCGTCGCGAAGAAGGACTTGCGCTGCTCGCCGCTCGCCGCGGCCGGCCGGGCGCGGACGCCGAAGCGCACGAAGACGGCGGACAGCACGAACGTGGCGGCGTCGACGACCAGCGCCACGCGCGGGTCGAGGGCGATCAGCAGCGCGCCACCGCCGGCGAAGCCGAGCAGCTGGGCGCTCTGCACGGTCATGCTCCGGATGCCCATCCCGACGACGAACCGGTCGCCTTCGAGCACCTGCGGCAGCAGCGCCAGCTGGGACGCCTTGAACGGCGGGTTGACCAGCGAAACGCCGCCGACCAGCACGCACATCAGCCAGAACGGCATCCCGGGCACGGCGACGAGCAGGATCAGGCCGGCCCGCAGCAGGTCGACGAGCACCATCACGCTGCGGCGCGGGAAGCGGTCGGCGAAGCCGGTCAGGAAGATGCCGCCCAGCAGCGACGGCGCGTAGGTCAGGGCGTAGGTCAGGCCGGTGAGCGTCGCGGAGTTCGTGCCGGTGAACACGAGGATGGACAGCGCCACCCTGGCCAGCTGGTCGCCGGCGATGGACAGCAGCTCGCCGAACCACAGCGCCCGGAACTCGGCGATCCCGAACACCTCGCGGAACGTGACGCGATCCGGCGGTGCTGCCATGCGTTTTCTCCCGACCTCTTGTGCATACCGTGCCCGGCGCATGACCTCTGGTGACGAAAAGACCAGTCGGTCATGAGGCCGTCACGGTACGTGAGTTACCTCAGCCAGTGTCCCGTGACTGTTGGTAAATCTCTAGGTTCTTTCGCCGGTATCGAAGGTGTCACGGAGCTTTCCCGAACGGGTCAGACGATAGCCCGCAGTGTCTGACCGGTGGCTCAGGAGTCACCAATGGATCATTCCGTACCGTTTGGTCGGTCGCCAGGGGCAAAAGTAGCCACCTCGCGTGCGCGAGGTGGCTACCGGGGAAACGGAGGCGGGCTTCAGCGCCGGCCGCGGGCGCCTTCGACGACCTCGATCGAGGCGCGGACCTGCTCGAAGGTGGGCGGAGCCGCCCGGTTGAACACGACGGTCAGGGACCTGCGTGGGATGACCACGAACTCGACGTCGACCCCGGCCGCCTCCGCGGCGGCCTCGACGACGTCCCGCCAGTGCTCGGGGTCGATCCCGTCCGGATCGGCCCATTCGTGGGCGAAGATCGCCCAATTGCCCCGGAGGAGCGTGCCGACCACGTCCTGCGCGGTGTGGACGCGGTGCGGCGAACCGAGCTCATCCGTCAAGTATTCGCAGGTGGAGCGGGATGATCGAGGCCCGGGCGCCTGGGTGGACGAAGGTCAAGTTCGCTCCTCTCGCCGGTGTACCCCAGGCCTTCGGAGCCGCACGCGGGGTGGATGGGTTCCGCCCTGTGGGAAGGGCTTCCGGCGCCGGAACCCCGGCGTAGCTTCGGGTTCGTGGCCGATCTCCCGCCGTTCACCCTGGCTGTCGTGGGCGCCGGACCCCGCGGGGTCGGCGTCCTCGAACGGCTCGGCGCGAACGCGGGCGAGCTGCTCGGCGGCCGCCGGGTCGAGGTGCACCTGATCGACCCCTTCCCGCCGGGGCCCGGCCGGGTGTGGCGCTACGACCAGTCGCCGCTGCTGCGGATGAACTCCATGCCCGAGGACGTCACGATGTTCACCGACGACTCGGTGAAGATGGCCGGCCCGGTGCGGCCGGGGCCGTCGCTGCTGGAGTGGGCGCGGAAGGTGCGCGACGGCGGGCTCGCCGCCGACGTGCCGCCCGACGTCGTCGCCGAGCTGACCGGGCTCGACGCCTTCGACTTCCCCACCCGGCGCCTGCAGAGCGCCTACCTGACCTGGGTGTACCGGCAGGTCGTCGCGGACCTGCCGGAGGGCGTCGACGTCGTCGAGCACGCGGCCCGCGCGACCGGGGTCGACGGCCGCACCGTCCGCCTGTCCGACGGCTCGGCGGTCGTGGCGGACGCCGTCGTCTTCACCGTCGGCCACCTCGACGCCGAACCCGACGAGCGGGAGCGCGAGCTGGTGGCGTTCGCCGCGCGGCACGGGCTGTCGTACTACCCGGCCGGCTACACCGCCGACGTCGACTACGCGGGTGTCGCGCCGGGCGAGACCGTGCTGGTGCGGGGGTTCGGGCTGGCGTTCGTCGACCTGATGCTGCTGCTGACCGAGGGCCGCGGCGGCCGGTTCGAGGACCTCCCGTGCGGCGGCCTCCGCTACCACCCGAGCGGTGCCGAGCCGGTGCTGCACGTCGGCTCGCGGCGCGGCGTCCCGTACCACGCGAAGATCGGCTACCGGCTGCGCGGGAAACCGTTGCGGCTGCCCAGGTTCTTCGACGCCTACGCCATGGACGCGCTGGCCGGGGAAGCCCTCGACTTCCGCGCCGACGTCTGGCCGCTGATCGCGAAGGAACTGGCCTGGGGCTACTACAGCGAGCTGCTCACCGGGCACCCCGAGCGCGTCCGGATGGACTTCGCCGTGTTCGCCGACGCCTTCGCCGACCTGGCCTGGGATTCGCCCGCCATGCGTGACCTCGTGGCGCGGGCGGTGCCCGCCGAGGCCGACCGGCTCGACCTCGACCGGCTGGACCGGCCGATGGCGGGCCGCACGTTCGGCACGGCGGAGGAGTTCGGGAAGAAGCTCCGCCAGTACGTCGAGGCCGATCTGGCGCGCCGGGCGGACCAGGAGTTCAGCGCGGACCTGGGTGCCTTCATGGCGCTGCTGTCGGTGTACACCCAGCTGCCCGTTCTCGTCCAAAGAGGACGGTTGGGGGCCGCCTCGCAAGTGTCCGATATGGACGGCTGGTTCCACGGGTTCTTCTCCTACTACGCCAGCGGCCCGCCGCCGCGCCGCCTGGAGGAGCTGCTGGCCCTGCACGAAGCCGGGATCGTTTCCTTCGCGGGCGCGGAACTGCGGGTGACGGCGGAGGGCGGCGTCTTCGTGGCGTCGTCGGCGAGCCACCCGGAGACGGTCGAGGCCCGCACGCTGATCGAGGCGCGGCTGCCGGAACCGAGCGTGACGCGCGCGGCCGACGGCCTGCTCCGGCAGCTGCGGGACGCGGGCGAACTCGCGGAGGAGACGGTGGCGGACCCGGTGACGGGCGCGTCGCTGCCCTCGGGCCGCATCCACACGCGGGTCTCGGACTCCCGCCTGCTCGACGGGACGGGCCGCCCCCACCCGCACCGGTTCGCGGTGGGCCCGCACACGAGCGCCCGCTCGGCGGCGGCCTTCACCCGGCCGCGGACGAACGCGTTGTCCTTCCGCCAGAACGACGCCGTGGCCCGCGAGATCCTGGCCCTCGTGAGTGGTAACGAGGGTTAGAACCCGCGTTACCACTCACGAGGCCCAGGCGACCAGTTCGTCGAGCACCGCCTCGGGCGCGGGCATGGCGGCGATCTCGGCCGCGACACCCTGCGCGACCTCCCGGGCCGTCGAGTCGTCCAGCAGTTCGCGGGCCGCCGCCTCGATCGCGTCGATCCGCACCGCGTCCCCCACCAGGGCCTTGGCCGCGCCGAGCGCCGCCAGCGCCTCCGCGTTGGCGAACTGGTCGGCACCCTGCGGCAGCACCAGCTGCGGCAGACCGGCGGCGAGCGAGCCGAGCACCGTCCCCGTGCCGCCGTGGTGCACCACCAGGCCCGCGTGCTTCAGCACCTCGGCCTGCGGCACGAACCCGGCCACCCGGACGTTCTCCGGTACCGGGCCCAGCGCCGCGGGGTCACCCGGGCCGACCGCCACGAAGACGTCCAGCGGCAGCCGCGACAACGCCGCGATCGCCCCGCGCAGCAGCTGCGTCGCGCCGAAGACCACCGTGCCCAGCGTCAGGTACACGAAGCCGTCGGCCGGGAGGGCCGGCAGCGGGACGGCAGCGTTGTAGGGCGTCGGGCGCATCCGGAACACCTTCGGCACCGCCGCCGAGCCCGGGTCGCGGACGCTGTCGGGCCAGACGTCGACGCAGGCGTCGCCGAGCATGGCGTCCGCGGGGAGGCGGTCCCACAGCGGCGCCAGGCGTTCGGCAGCGACGGACAGGATCTCCGGTGGCACCGACCGGCCGATCACCAGGGAGACGGCCGGGATGCCCGACTGCTGCGCCACCGCGCCGGCGCCGACGTCGCTCTGCTCGTAGACCACCAGCTCCGGCCGCAGGTGCGGCAGCAGCGGCCGCAGGTCGGCCATCGTCGCCTGCGGCAGCAGCTCGGCGAACATCGTGATGCCGACGTCGAATCCGGCGTCCGCGCCGTGCCGACGCTGGGCTTCGGCTTCGGCGTCGCGGATCGAGATGCCCACGCGGTGGGTCTCGAAGCCGAGCTCGCGCACCTTCGGCACGAACGTCTCGCCGGTGCCGAAGACGACGTCGTGCCCGGCGGCTTTCGCCGCGTTCGCGAGCGGGAGCAGGGGGAAGAGGTGGCCGTACGCCGGGCGGCACGTGAAGAGGATCCGCACCGCCCGAGCGTACCGGCGTCAGCAGCGGTTGAGCATGTCCGTGAGTGCGGACTTCTCGGCGGAGTTGATCGTCAGCTTGAACTTGTACTTCACCGCGACCCACATCTTCGCGTAGGTGCACCAGTAGCCGGTCAGCGGCGGCTTCCACTGGTCGGGCGACTTGTCGCCCTTCTCCTGGTTGACGTTGTCCGTCACGGCGATCAGCTGCGGGTCGGAGAGGTCGTTCGCGTACGCCTGGCGCTGCGCGGTCGTCCACGACGACGCGCCGGTGCGCCACGCGTCGGCCAGCGGCACGACGTGGTCGATGTCCACATCGGACGCGGCGGTCCAGGTCGCGCCGTCGTACGGGCTGAACCACTTGCCGGAGGTCGCCGCGCAGGCGGAGTCGGTCACCACGTTCGTGCCGTCGCGCTTGAGCACCACTTCGCGGGTGTTGCAGCTGTTGCCCTGGTCGATCCAGTGCGGGAACTTGTCGCGGCTGTAGCCGGTCTGCGAGCCGTCGGCCTTGACGGTCAGGGTCGCGAGCTCGGACTTCGCCGTGGTGGCCGACGGGATGCCCGGCGGGGTCGCGTCCGCGACGCCGGCCAGGGTTCCGGACAGCACCGCGGTGACCGCGAGGACGGTGAACGAATGACGAACAGCGCGCCTGGTTGGCATCTTGCTGCCTCCGTGTCTGAAGTGGGGACAGCTAACCTTCAGGCACGGAAGTGGCGCATACAACACGTATAGGTGACAGGTTGCTGTCCGTCAAACGGCGCCGCGGACCAGCCGGAGGTCTTCGGTGTGCCGGTACCAGGTCCACTTGTTCACCGCACGCTCGAAGACGACGTCGTCGCGCACCGGCCGGGTCGGGATGCAGCCGATCTGGAACGCCCGCGAGTACAGCGTGGACGGCCGCTTGAAGACGGTGCCCTTGACGACCCGGACGGCCAGCCCGGGGCCGCCCGGGTCCGGCGTCACCTCGATCGACGCGGCCGGCCCGCGCAGCGCCACCTGCTCGTCGGCGTAGGCCACGCCGCGGACCAGCCGCAGCTGCCCGCGCCCGACGAGCACGCCGCCGACGTCGTCGCGGATCAACGGCACCGGGTCGACCTCGCCGCGCAACGCCAGCGCGAGCGCCCGTAGCGGCGTCTTCGGCAGGCCCCAGAGCGCGCCGACGACCGACTCCGGCGACGAGGGCACGAACCCGACCGACACGCCGGAGATCGCGTCCTTCCGGAGCAGGCGCAGCACCACCGCGGCGAGGTCAGCGTCGGTGCCCGAGACCACCAGGTGATCGTGTTCGCCCAGCAAGGGGTCGATTTCCGCCTTGCCGGGACGGCTCGGCACGCGGACCGACTCGACGTCGTCGACCTCTTCGAAGCCGGCCGCGTCATCGCCACAGGCCACCACGATTCCGCGCACCCGCAGGTCCTCCGTTACAGTCATGCACCGGCATTTCGTCAGCGCCACCGGTGTCCGTCCGGGACACTAAACCTCAGTCGTCGAACACCTGGAGTGTCACATGCCGGCCATCGTGCTCATCGGTGCCCAATGGGGAGACGAAGGCAAGGGCAAGGCCACCGACCTGATGGGTGACCGCGTCCAGTGGGTCGTCCGCTACCAGGGTGGCAACAACGCCGGTCACACGGTCGTCCTGCCGAACGGCGAGAACTTCGCCCTGCACCTCATCCCGTCCGGCATCCTGACCCCGGGCGTGACGAACGTCATCGGCAACGGCGTGGTGGTGGACCCGGGCGTGCTGCTCGAGGAGCTCTCCGGACTTGAAGCGCGGGACGTCGACACGTCCAAGCTGCTGATTTCGGCGGACGCGCACCTGATCATGCCGTACCACGTGGCCATCGACAAAGTCACCGAGCGGTACCTCGGCAGCCGCAAGATCGGCACCACCGGCCGCGGCATCGGGCCGTGCTACCAGGACAAGATCGCCCGCGTCGGCGTCCGCGTGCAGGACCTGCTCGACGAGAAGATCTTCCGCCAGAAGGTCGAAGCCGCGCTGGAGTTCAAGAACCAGGTGC
Organism: Amycolatopsis sp. NPDC003861; assembly: GCF_053605405.1. NCBI lineage: Bacteria > Bacillati > Actinomycetota > Actinomycetes > Pseudonocardiales > Pseudonocardiaceae > Amycolatopsis > Amycolatopsis sp. NPDC003861. Next base: position 10,055 of record NZ_JBSGJD010000180.1, on the reverse strand, counting down.
TGGTGAAGGTCTACAACCGCAAGGCGCTCGACGCCGACCAGGTCGCCGACGAGGTGCTGGCGGCGGGCGAGAAGTTCGCGCACCGCATCGCCGACACGCGCCTGCAGCTCAACCAGGCGCTGGAGCGCGGCGAAACGGTGCTGCTGGAGGGCTCCCAGGGCACGCTGCTCGACGTCGACCACGGCACGTACCCGTTCGTGACGTCGTCGAACCCGACGTCCGGCGGCGCGAGCGCGGGCTCCGGCATCGGGCCGGGCCGGATCACGACGGTGCTCGGCATCCTCAAGGCGTACACCACCCGCGTCGGTTCCGGGCCGTTCCCGACCGAGCTGCACGACGAGTCCGGCGAGTACCTGCGCAAGCAGGGCGGCGAGTTCGGCGTGACGACCGGCCGCTCGCGGCGCACCGGCTGGTTCGACGCGGTGATCGCGCGGTACGCGGTGCGCGTCAACGGCATCACCGACTACTTCCTCACGAAGCTGGACGTGTTGTCGGGCTTGGAAAAGGTTCCGGTGTGCGTCGGCTACGAAGTCGACGGATTCCGCACGCAGGACATGCCGATGACGCAGACCGACGTGCACCACGCGATCCCGATCTACGAAGAGCACCCGGGCTGGTTCGAGGACATCTCGGCGTGCCGCACGTTCGAGGAACTCCCGGCGAACGCCCGCGCGTACGTCGAGCGCTTGGAAGAGCTGTCCGGCGCCCGCATTTCCGCGATCGGCGTCGGCCCGGGCCGCGAGCAGACGATCGTGCGGCACGAGTTCGTCTAGGTCAGTTTCGTGCTGACCGGCGTCTCGTTCCGGAACAGGTCGAGCACCGGGCAGTGCTCGTCGACCTCGCGCTTGAGGTCTTCGTAGCGCTCCCGGCTCGCCGGCCCTTCGAGTTCGACGGACACGCGCACGTCCCCGAAACCGGGCCGCGTGTTGAAGGAGAAGCCGAAGAAGCCGTGCAGATCGAGGTCCCCGTCGACGGTGACCTTGATGGAGTCGAGCGGGATCCCGCGCTTCGCCGCCCAGAACTGGTAGGTGATGACCTGGCAGGACCCGAGGGCGGCCAGCGCGTACTCGACGGGGTTGGCGGCCTGGTCGGTCCCGCCGAGCGCGGCCGGCTCGTCGACGGTGAAGGCGTGGTCCCGCACGTTGACTTCGACTTCGGTCCTGGTCCCCGGCTTGAGAACGTGGCCGACACTGAAGGAAACGGCGGCGTTGTGCGGATCGGCATCGACGGCCTTGCGGGTGCCTTCGATGACTTCGGTCAGCGACATGGGGCGCTCCTCGGTGATCGGTATTTCGCCACAGAGTGGGCGAATCCCGCGCTCCTCGCTCGGGTTCTCAATTCCTGGGAAGCCGGAAACCGGTGGCGCGGCTCGCTAGCTTGGGGGCATGACCATCGGAGTCACGTTGCCGGCCGGGGACACCGGATCCGTGCCCAACCTCGTCGACGAGCTGATCACCCAGACGCGTCAGGCCGCCGACGCCGGGTTGAAGTCCGTCTGGTTTTCGCAGCTCCCGCTCAGCCAGGACGCCGTCGCGATCGCTGCGCTGGCCGGCCGGGAGGTGCCGGGGATCGAGATCGGGACGTCGGTCGTGCCCACCTACCCGCGGCACCCGTTCCTGGTCGCGAGCGCGGCGCAGACCGCGCAGGCGGCGACCGGTGGCCGGTTCACCCTCGGGATAGGGCTCGGGTCGAAGGGGTTCCTCGGGCCCGTCTACGGCCTCGAGTACCCGCCGCCGATCCGGCACCTGCGCGAGTACCTGACCGTCCTGAAGCGGGTGTTCGCCGGGGAAGCCGTCGAGTTCGAAGGCGAGACGATCACCGCGCGGGCGCCCGGGCCGTCCACTGTGTCCGGTGGCGGGGACATCCCGGTCATCGTGGCCGCGATGGGGCCGCAGGCGCTGCGCGTCACCGGTGAGCTCGCCGACGGCACGCTGCCCTTCCTCGCCGGGCCGAGAGCGCTTTCCGAAGAGATCGTCCCGGCGCTCCCCGCGGGCAAGCGGATCATCGCCGCCGTTCCGGCCGTCGTCACGAATGAACCCGACGCGGTCCGCGCGCTCGCCGTCGAGCAGATGGGGTTCTACGCACAGATCCCGTCGTACCGGCGGATCCTCGACGTGGAAGGCGTCAGCCACCCGGCCGACCTGGCCATCATCGGCGACGAGCAGACCGTGCTCGCGGGCCTGCAGCGCTACCACGACGCCGGCGCCACCGACGTCCTCGTCTCGCAGACCGGCATCCGCTCGGCCGAAGAGCGGCTCCGGACCTGGGAGGTCGTCAGCTCATCCGGTTCGTGAGGGTCGCCGTCACCGACATCTCCTCCAGGTCCAGTTCCCGCAGCACCTTCCGCAGCACCTCGTCGTCGAGCCGGCCCGCGCGGTTCTCCTCGATCATCGCCTTGCGCTGGGTGATCAGCAGTTCTCGCCGGGCCTTCGCGAACTGGGCCTGCGGGCTGCCGGAGCGGTCTTCGCCGGACAACGTGATCGCGGCCTTCGCGAACCGGTACCGCGTGTCGATCAGCCGCTGCAGCCGGTCCTTGAGCCGATCGACCTTCTCCTGGGGCAGGTCCAGCGAAGCCAGCCGCTCGCGGCTGATCTCGCGCAGCCTGTCCTGCGCCGCTTTCTTCGCGACTTCGCGAGCCGCGAGTTCCTCGGCCTCGTCCCGGGACGCCTCTTCGGGGTCCTCCACCTTCAGCGCGCGGATCAGCGGCGGCAGCGTCAACCCTTGGATCAGCACCGTCCCGATGGCCACCGTGAAGGCGAACAGCTGGATCTCCTCGCGGCCCGGGGCGTCCGCCGGGACACCGGCCGCGGCGGCGAGCGTGACGACCCCGCGCATGCCGGTCCACGACACCACCGCCAGCGTCCGCCACGACGGCGCCGCGCGGTCGCGGCCGAACAGCCGGACCGTCTGCGGCAGGTACGCGGAGACGAACACCGCCGGGATCCGCACCAGCATCGTCACCGCGAGCACGGCCACCGCGACCAGCGCGAGCGTCCCGTTGTCGCGGGCCGCGTGCTGCGCGCCTTCGAGGACGAACGGCAGTTGCAGGCCCATCAACGCGAACACCAGCGCCTCCAGCAGGACGTCGATGGACGCCCACACGGATCTGTCCTGCATGCGCGTCGCGGGGGACGCGTACAGCGCGCGGTGGCCGAGCAGGAGGCCGGCCGCGACGACGGCGAGCACGCCGGACCCGCTGAAGTCGTCGCTGAAGGGGTGCAGGTGCTCGGCGGTGACGTACGCGGCGAACGGCACGATGATCCCGAACGCCGACTCCATCAGGGGGTCGTCGAGCTGCCGCCGGATCAGCACCACGAGCGCGCCGATCGCCAGGCCGACGCCGATGCCCAGCACGGTCGCGACCCCGAACACCGCGAACCCGTGCCCGGCCGAGCCCGCCGTGCCCGCGACGGCGGCGAGCGCGACCTTGTAGAGCGTCAGCGCGGCGGCGTCGTTGACCAGGCTTTCGCCGGTCAGCACGGTCATCACCCGCCGGGGCAGACCGAGCTTGCGGCCGATCGCGACCGCGGTCACCGCGTCCGGCGGCGCCACCACCGCGCCGAGGACCAGCGCGGACGCGAACGGCACGTCCGGCAGCAGCAGGTGCACCACCACGGCGACGACCACGGCGGTCACCGCGACCAGCACCACGCCGAGCGCGACGATCGGCCGGAGCGCGCGTTTGAAGTGCGTCAGCGAGCTTTCCAGCGACGTCGAGTACAGCAGCGGCGGCAGGACCACGGTGAGCACCAGCTCGGGCTCCAGCTCGAACCGCGGCACCCCGGGGACCAGCGCGACGCCGAGCGCGACGACCACCACCAGCAGCGGGGCGGACAGGTTGTAGCGCCGGGCGAGCGCGGTCAGCGCCAGCGAACCGGCGAGCACGCCCATCAGCGTCAGAATTTCCACGCGCCCGATCTTTCCGCAGGTCGGGCCGCCCTGCCGGACTTCCGCTCAGCGGAACCTCGCTGGATTCTGTCGGACCCCCTGGGCATACTCGTGCGCAATCCGCACAAGTGTGCGGAAGACGTGCACCGACGCACCCCCGGAGGTTCCGATGTCCCCTGGCACTCGCGGCTGGGTCGTGCCCTTGGCCTGGACGGCCGTCCTGCTCGACGGGTTCGACCTGGTCGTGCTCGGCACGGTGCTGCCCGTGCTGCTCCGCGGCCACGTCTGGGGCCTGACCCCCGCCACGGCGTCGGTCGTGTCGACCGTCGGGCTCGCCGGGATGATGCTGGGCGGGCTGGCGATCGGCACGGTCACCGACGTCATCGGCCGCCGGAAGTCCCTGATCATCTCGGTGACGCTGTTCTCGCTGTGCACCCTGCTGTGCGCGTTCGCGCCGTCGACGTTCGTCTTCGGGCTCCTGCGGTTCGTCGCCGGTCTCGGCCTCGGCGGCTGCCTGCCGACGGCGATCACGCTGGTCACGGAGTACGCCCGGCAGGGCAGGTCCGGCAGCGCGACGACCACGGTGATGACCGGCTACCACGTCGGCGCGGTGCTGACGGCGTTGCTGGGCATCGTGCTGATCACGCCGCTGGGCTGGCGCGCGATGTTCGTCGCCGGCGCGCTGCCCGCCGTGGTGCTGGTCCCGCTGATGCTGAAGTACCTGCCGGAGTCCGAGACGTTCCAGCGGGTCCGCGCGGCCGAGAGGTCGGCCGGGCACGCCGTCGCCGGCCTGTTCCGCGGCGGCCTGCTGCGCGCGACGATCGCCTTCTGGGTCACCTCGTTCATGGGCCTGCTGCTGGTCTACGGCCTCAACACGTGGCTGCCGGAGATCATGCGCCAGGCGGGGTATCCGCTGGGTGCGGCGCTGAGCCTGCTGCTGACGCTGAACGTCGGCGGCATCGTGGGCCTGCTGGTCGCGGGCCGGGTCGCCGATCGCGTCGGCATCCGCCCATCGGCCATCGCCTGGTTCTGCGCGGGCGCGGTGTTCCTCGCGTTGCTGAGCGTGAAGCTGCCGGCGGTCGGGCTGTACACGGCGGTGTTCCTGACGGGCTGTTTCGTGTTCAGCGCGCAGGTCCTGGTGTACGCGTACATCGGCCGCATCTACCCGGACGCGATCCGCGCGACGGGCCTCGGCTGGTCGGCGGGCATCGGCCGCATCGGCGCCATCTCCGGCCCCCTCCTCGGCGGCGCCTTGCTGACGGCGGGAATCGCGTACCCCTGGGGCTTCTACGCCTTCGCGGCAGTGGGAGCCCTCGGCGCGGCGGCGGTGACGGTGGTCCGCCCAGGCCGCGGGAGTCCAGCCCAGGAGGGCACCTCGTCGGTGGCGGAGTCCCGGCCTGCCACCACGTGAAAGCTCCGGCCCCGGTCAGCCGGGCCGGGCTGTCCGGGGCCGGCTGTCAGGCGCTCACGCTGCCGGTTTCTCCACCAAGCCGACTGGCTCGGCGGGGTGGGCGGCGGCTTTGCGCAGCGCGGCCCGGCGCGGGCTGAGCCAGCGTGACCCGGCGAACCGGATGACCCGCCACCGCAGGCGCGCGGCCATGGACAGCATGTGTTCCTGGTTGTCGCGCTTGGCGACCAGGTAGGCGAGCGTGTGCGCGCCCGGCTCGGGGATGAGCAACGGCCGTGGCCGCACCTTGATCCCGCCGAGCTCGAGGCCTTCCAGCTTCCCGGGGTTGTTGGTGAGCAGGGTGACTTCCTTGAGGCCGAGCTGCTTCAGCAGCGCCACCGCATCGCCGTACGACCGGGTGTCCGCCTTGCACTCCATGGCCGCGTACGCGGCGAACGTGTCGATGCCCTCTTCCTGGCACAGCCGGTAGCCCCGCGCCTTCGTCAGGAGGCCGGCGCCACGGCCTTCCTGGTCCAGGTAGATGAGCACGCCGGAGTGCCGCTTGATCTCCTCGAGCGATTTGTCGAGCTGGTAGAGGCAGTCGCAGTTGGTGGAGCCGAATATCTCGCCGTAGAGGCACCGGGACTGGATCCGCACGAGGCAGCCGTCCCGCGGTTCGCCGAACACCGCCGCGCACGCCGGATTGGGCTGCTCGGAACCATCGAGGACGACGACCCGGAAATCGCCGTCCGAATCCTGCAATCTGTGCTCCACGACCTCGGTCACGGGTTCTCCACGTCGGGTTCTCTCCACAGCCGGTCCACATCTTCGGTGCCGGGCATGGAATCGGTGATCTCCTCGATGGTGAGGTTGGCGGTCATGGCCTGGATCGCCCATTCGAGGGCTTTCCAAGTCAGGTCTCCGCCGTCCTTGAGGAGTTGGAAAGTCAGGGCTGCCGAAAAGGCCTCGCGAGCCCCGGGAGTGTCTTCGAGCGGAACGTTCGGGCCTTCGATGTCCCTGGATCGCGTCCGCGATCGGATCTTGGCGCCGAAGTTTTCCACCACACAGACTGTCTCCACGCCGAGCGTGAGCAATTCGTCAGCCAGCGCGTCGACCGTGTCGGGGCGGTCCGGGTAGGACAGAAGCCCGCGCAGTTCGCCTTCCCGGCCGACGAGGTAATCGACGCCGTGAAGGTACCGATAAAGCTGTTGCGGCGTTGCCATGGGTGGCGAAGCCTGCAGGAGAACCAGCGGTTTCGGCGATTGGCGGGCGGCCTCTTCGAGGGCCCATTGCACCGTTTCCACCGGTGGTTCCAAGGTGACCATGACCGCATCGGCGTCGGCGATTGCTCGTTTCGTGCGCGGTTGCTCGAATTCCGTTGTGGACAGCGAGACCTTACCCTTGTTCATCCAGCCCAGATAACGGGTCTCACCCTTCTGTGTCACGAGCATGAGAGCGCGCGGATTCGCCTCGCCGGGCGTTTCGCGGATCAGCTCGGTCGACAAACCTTCTTGCTGCATGTAGCGGGTGAGCTCGCGGGCGGCCTCGTCGCCCCCGATGGCGGCGCAGAGCCGCGCGCGGAGCCCGAACCGCCGGGCGGCGACCGCCAGGTTGAGTCCCTTGCCCCCGGGGTGTTCCTCGAACGAGCTCGCCTGCACCGCGGCCCCGATTCCGGGCAGGTCGTCGGAGACCACGACCACGTCCGTCACCGCGCCCCCGACCACGACGATCGAGTTGCTGGGCTCCCGGGCACCGGCGGCCGGCTCGAGCAGCGCTTCCGGACCGTGCACACAGCGCTCGGCGAGCCGGACGAGCGCGCGCGCCTCGGCCGAGCCGCGCAGTGTGCGCACGGTCGGCGCCGGGGGAATCTCGGCCACGCCGAGCAGGCGGTGGAACGCTTCCCAGTGCCGGGCGAGCGCATCGCGCCGCTCGCCGAGGTCCTCGGCGTACAGGCCGTGCAGCTTCGGCCGGTCGGCGAGCAGGGACTCGAGCAGGCCGAGGGCGAGCGCCGCGTCGGCGATCAGCCGGTCGGTCGGCTCGAGATCGGCGGTGACGCGGGTGACGACGTCGACGATGGCCTGGTCGGTGGACACGGCGTGCTCACGCGCGTACCGGCGCACGACGGGCAGGTCGGCGAGCAGCACGACGTCGACCTCCGTCGCGCTGAGCCGCTCGACGTTGAGGCCGCTGCGGGTGCGCAACTTGAGGAAGACGTTTCGGACGCCTTCGACGGCGGCGTCGGGCTTCGCCATCAGCCGAGCCTACCCTTCCCCTGGCATTTGTCTTCTCCAGGGTGACACTTGTTGGACAAACTCCGGACGCTGCCATGGCAGAAGCACGAGTATGCGTCACAACCGGTTCATCTGCCGCGGCGAAAGGTACCTCCTCGCTGCTCCGTTCAGGGCACGACGCTCCGGCTGGACGGATGCTCGACGCCCTTGCGTGCCGAAGTGCCGGTGTCAGTCGGAATAACAGTCGCCCTCGTGTATCGGAACGGCAATTGACATCGTTACTCGGCAAATGTCACCCTGAGGTTGCCTCATCGGCCTTAGGGAGGTCGCCATGAAGCCCTGCACCCCAGGTTCAGGCTACGAAGTCACCCGCAATGATCTGGCTTCCGCACTGCGGATTCCGCAGGAAGCTGCCGTCATCGACAACAGAACCCGGCCGCGTCCGGCAATTGCCGCGCTGGGCTTGCTCGCGCTGTCAGTCGCCGGATGCGCTGTCCCTTCGAAGACGGCCGACCCCACCGGCGGGGACCGGGTCGTCCTCGTCGTCAGTGCCACCGCCAACGAGCCGCGCCCCGTCGTCACCGACGTGGCTCGCAAGCTCCTCACCGACGCCGCGAACAGCGGAAACGCCTCACCGCAAGGCTCGGGCAAGAGCAGTGTCGCGCTCGTTTCGGCCGCCGACGGCGCCGACGCGCACCAGATCGTCCTGACGCCGAGGCGCGCCGACGGATCGCTGGAACACGGGCTGCAGCGGCCGTCGCTCATCGATCGCAACGTCCAGGCCGTCGCCGACGCCGTCGCGGCCACGGCCGCCGCGCGATCCGGGCTCGATCTGCTCGGCGGCATCGACGCCGCCGTCCGCGGAATCGCTCCGGGGCGCCTGATCGTGGTCAGCAGCGGGCTGAGCACGGCCGGGGCCTTCGACCTGCGGCAGGTCGGCTGGGACGCGGACCCGGCGACGGTCGCGCGCCAGCTGGCCGCCAAGAACGCGTTGCCGCACCTCGAAAACTGGCACGTGCTGTTCACCGGGCTGGGCAGCGTCGCCGGCGCGCAGGCACCCCTGCCCGGCTCCGCGCACGACAAGCTCCTCCAGTACTGGCAAGCGATCTGCGCGCAGGCCCGGGCCGCCGGCTGCGAGTTCGACGACAAGCGCGTCACCACCGAGCCGTCGCGGGCCACGGTCGCCACGCCGGTCGTGCCCGTGCCGGGGGTGACGTCGGTGGTCGGGTCCGCGGGCCGGGTCAGCACCACCGTGTCCGACAGCGCGCTCGGGTTCTCGGGCGATTCCGCGGTGCTGTCCCCGGGTGCCCTGGACCTGGTGCGCGCCCTCGCCGGGAGCATCACCGCGGCCGGCAGGTCCGATGCGGTGGTCGTCCGGGGCTACGCCGCCGATCCGCCGGGGTCGACCGCGGCCGGCCGCCAGGCGCTCGCCGACCAGCGCGCCCGCGCGGTGGCCGGCGCGCTCGGCGACGCCGGCGTGCGCCGGCGGCTCGACGTGGCCGGGGTCGGCACCCAGCCCGGCCGGACGGCGATGGTGGGCGGCCGGTTCGACGAGGCCGCGGCCGCCGCGATGCGGCGGGTGGAGATCGCTTACTAGCAGACGAGGAGGTACCGCCATGACCAGCAGCGACGAGACGCGCAACCTGCCACTCCCGCAGCCGCGCCGCCCGCGGGAGGGGCCGCACACCGGAGGCTCCTCGGCTGCCGGGGACCGGCTGCTCGCCCGGATCCGGGAGCTGCGCTACCTGGCCGACCGGGTGCTGGACGACCTCGTCGTCGGCCCGCACGGGCAGAACCTCACCGTCGCACAGGCCCAGGCCAAGGCCGAGCTGTACGACGAGCTGATCGAGCTGGAACAGGCGCAGGGCAGTCTGCGCCACCGCCGCGTCAACCGGCTCACCCGGGTGCTGACCCTGCTCACCGTCACCGTGGTCGACCTGCCGATCATGCTGTGGCTGGCCAGTTCGGTGTTCAACGTCGACTGGACGGCCCCGGTCGGGCTGCCCCTGCTCATCAGCGTGGTGATCTCGGTGCTGGCCACCGGGGGCGCCGCGACCGCGTTGCACCACCTGGGCCACAACCAGCGCCAGCACAAGAACCACCGCCGCCAGCTGGAGTGGAGCAAGCTGTCCACCGGCGCGAAGCTGAGCCTGCTCACCGTCGGGCTGCTGGTGGGCCTGATGGGCGTGGTGATGTTCGTCCGGGTCTCCACCGAGGGGCTGTTGTCCGGGATGAACGGCCTCGCGCTGCTGATGGCGGTGCTCGTCGCGCTCGTCATGGTCGTGTCGGCGACGCTGGTGTTCTGGACGGCCTTCCGCGACGGCTCCCTGGAGCAGGACGACCTGCGCCACTACAGCGAGTGCGTCCGGCCGCACCTGACCGCCCAGCGCGAGTACGAGGACCAGGCCTACGAGCTGGGCTGCCAGTACGACCTGCTGCGCCGCCGCGCCGAACGCGAGGACGCGATCGGCGCGCCGGCCGAGTGAGCGGCGCGGGACGCGCTGCTGGTTGCCGAGCGAGAGCTTCTGCACCTCGTCGTCGCGGCGGCC
>NZ_JBSGJD010000179.1:0-20643 GCF_053605405.1 Amycolatopsis sp. NPDC003861 | reverse complement strand
TCCCGCTGTGACCGCCGCACCCTTCACCGGCGCACCACCACCGCTGAGGGGAGGCCCGTCATGGTCACATCGGAGAACCTACCTGCGGACGTTCGCTCCCGTGTGGACGTGCCGGCGACCGAGCGGCAGCAGGCCACATCCGCAGAGGAGCAGGCCGAGCTGGTCGACTGGTCGCCGTTCGGCCGGGTCTTACCGATTCTGGCGGCGTCACCCGGGGCCGGCGCTACGAGTACCGCTGTCGCGATCGCTGATGCGCTGCAGCTGGCGGGCCGCTCGGTCCTGCTCGTCGATGCCGGCGATCCGGTCCGATCCGGACTGGGACGTGCTGCGCGCGCCGATGGGCCGCGGCGGGACGGGCCCGGGCCCGCTGCAGGTATCCGGTTCTCCCGGCGGGCCCGCGCAGTCTTGGCGCGCTTGGATGTGGCCGATCTCGCCGCTGAGTTGGTGCTGTTCCCGCCACCGCCGTACTGGCATCCCGGTGGCGGCCGGGGTGTGGACGTGACTGTGGTCGACATCGGTCATGACCCGTGGCGGCTGGCGTCCGATCCCGCGCTCGGGCCGGGGCAGTGGCTGCGGGTCGGCAGCCCGTCACCGATTCCGGCGCTGGTGGTGCGGCCTACCGTGCCCGCACTCGCTCACGCCGAACAAGTCCTGGCCCGCTTGGCGCCGTGGGTGCGCGCGGGCACGGTGACCCCACCCACGCAGCTGCTCGTCGTCGGAGCTCGTCGCTGGCCGAAGGGCGTCGCGGGCACTGCAGGGCGCCGCACCAGCGTTCTGCTACCCGAAGCGGTGTTCTTTCCCCACAATCATGAGGTCGCCGCGCACGGCATCACCGCCGACGTGACACCGTCGTCACTGCGGACACCGGCCGACCAACTCCTGCGCTCCTGGCGCGTGCTGCCGCAGCGGACACGCCGCCGACGCGCTCGATGGCCACGTCACGCTCGCGACAGCAACGGCCGCGTCGCCGACCACGACACCGGCTGAGACCTGCCAGCCGCTCAATCAAAGAACTTCAACGCCCTCCCACTTGACCCGCCTGACGTGACGTCGGGCGGTGCGATGTGGAGGGCGCGATGTCCGCGCACAGTGTCATCGACTGGCTCGTCCAGATCCCCAACCCGACACCGGTCAAGCCCGATGTCGGCGGCGACAAGATTCTGGGGCTGCTCAACAACGTCAAGTGGGGCGCGGGCGTCGCGCTCATCGCCGGCTTCTTCATCGGGCTGATCGTCTGGGCCGGTGGTCGCTGGGTCGATCACCACCGGGCCGGGAAAGTCGGCGTCGTCATGATGCTCTGCGCCGTCGCCGGCGCGATCCTCTACGGCATCGGCTGGTCGCTCATCAACAGCTTCGCGGGCGGCTGAGCCATGTTCACCACTACGGAATCGCCGCGCGGCCGCACGCGAACGCGCCGCCTGATCATCATCGTCGTTCTGCTCGTTGTCGCGGTCGCCGTGGTGCTGGTTGCCCGGCAAGAAACAGCACCACCGTCGTCGCCGCCGACAGCGACTCCGCCCGGCGCCGCGCCCTCGCCGACACCCACCGCACCGGTCGACGAGGCGACCGCGCTGGCCACCCGCCCCATGCTGACCCTGCCACCCGAAGCATCCCTGCCACATGAACTCACCACCGCCACGGCCGGACCGCCGATCACCGTCCCGCGACCTGCCCCGATCGCGAACCGGGTGATCTCCGACGGCTTTCCCGCCACGTCGGAGGGCGCGCTCGGCTGGCTGACCGACTTCAACGAGACCGTGTTGCGCGGCGGTGACCCGGCAACGTATCTGCGGGCTTATGGCGACGCCGCGCTCCCGCACGCCCCGTCCCCGCAAGGAAACGGCCTGCTGGCGCTGCTTACCTCTTTCCGTGACGAAGCCGGCATCCGCGCTGGTGAGCTCAAGCCCGGCCTGACCGTGACCTACGAGGTCACTCAGGGACTGATCAAGGGCACCGCCGAGGGCGGGCGGTTCGCGGTGGTGTGCACGCTCGGGCAGCTGAGCTTCGACTACCAGGGCCAGAGCACACGCATGGGCATCGGCGACTGCCAGGCCCTGCGCTGGACCGGCACCGCGTGGCGGATCGCCCCCGGCGCCCGCGCCGCCTACGCCGCGTCGGCGTGGCCGGGCAGCGCCGAATCGGTCGCGGCCGGCTACCGGCCCCTGCAGCGGGAGGGCGTCCGATGACGCCCGCGGAGTTGGAGTTGCTGAAGGAGCTGGGCAGGCTGGCCGGCGCGGGGGTCAAAGCGACTGCCGCCGGGGTCCTCGAACCGCTCATGGCAGCGACCTGGGCCGCTGCCTTGTTCATCCTGCGCACGGCATTCCAGCTGGTCGACCAGTTCTCCCTCTTCACGGTGTCCACGACGGACGGGCCGGTGTCGATCCTGTGGCCGATGACGCTGTGGATCTCCGGGGCCATCGCGCTGGGCATGTTCTTCTGGCAGATCATCACCACCGTCCTGCATGGCGGCCGCGGCTTCGTCCGCCTGATCACGGGGCCCTTCCAGTACGGGATCGCGCTCGCGGTGACCGTGGGTGTGGTCGCGGCGTTCCTCGCTGCCGCCGACGGCCTGACCGAGGCGATTCTGTCCACGGGGCTGCGGGTGGGGAACTTCCGCGACGCGTTGAACATGACCGGCTTCACCGACGCCCTGTCCGATGAGGTCAAGAACGTCGTGCTCGGTTTGGCCGGTGCTTTCGGGGTGATCCCGGCCGGGCTAGGGTTCGCGTTCGAGGCGGTGTTCCGCGAGGCCACGATCTACGTGCTGGTCGCCACGGTCCCCATCGCCGCGGCCGGCCTGGTGGCCGAGGTGACCGCGCGGTGGTACTGGAAAGTCGTCCGCTGGGGCCTGGTCGCCATCGTGATGAAACCCGCCCTGGCGTTTGTGCTGGTGTTGGCGATCGCGATCGTCGGCGGCGCGCAGGGGCTGTCCGGGCTGCTGGCCGGCATCGGGGTGCTGTTCCTCGCGCTCTGTGTGCCGCTGGTGCTGTTCAAACTCTTCGCGTTCGTCGACCCCGACGCCGACCCGCAGGGAGTATTCCGGGACAAGCTCTCGGACGCGGGGCTGGACTCATACGGCGCCAACAGCATCGCCGGGCGCATGGCCGGCGCGTTCTCCAACAAAGCCCGCAAAGAGATGGGCGACAACGGAAACAGCCACGACGGGGAAGACGGTGGCGATAGCCAGGAGCAGGCTAACGTCGACCGCTTCGACCAGGCCGCGGCCGAGGACGACACGACCGCCGGGCCGCTCGACGCGACCGGTGACGAGCACACCTCCGGCGACGCGGACGGGGCCGGCACCGCTTCCGGTTCCGGTGGCACGGAAGTCGGCGTGTCCAGCGGCGGTGACGGAGACTCAGAAACTAATCCGGCAGAGCCGTCCGTCCCCGAGACTGGCGGTCCTGGCGCGACGAGCGTGACGGGGGCCGTCGACGACGGCGATGGCGATGTCGGCCAGTCACCACCTCCGGACCCGCCCGGCGATACCGGACCGCCGACTCCGCCGACCCCGAAGCCCGACAACGGGCCGCGCCCGGACGACGGCGGCGCCGCGGCCGGCGAAGCCGAGGAAGCCGCGGTGCTGCTGTGACCGCAGCCACCCGGATCTACAAAGGACTCTCGCGAAAGGAGCGCGCGGGCTGGATCATCGGCTTGACGCCCGTGCAGGCGTTCGTCTGCGTCGGACTCGCCGTGCCGGTGATCCTCGCGCTGGCGGCCGGGCGCTTCGGTCAGGCTCTCGCCCTCGGCGGGTTCTGCGGCACGGCCGCAGCGCTGGTAGTCGTCCCCGTGCGCGGGCGCCCGGCGCTGCGCTGGCTGGGACATCTGCTGCTCTACCGCACTGGCATCGCGCTGGGTTGGTCGCGGTGGCAGTCGCGCGCCGTCGCCGGGCAGACCACCGATCTCGATGAGCCGGATCTGCCCGGGGTGCTGGCGCGGCTGCGGTTCCCGGACGGGCCACCGCTGAGGGATGTGGGGCGGGTGTGCCTGATCCACGACACCGGCGACGGCCGGTGGGGCGCCACCGCTCGCCTGACTCACGCTGGGGTCGGGATGCTGTCGGACGCCCAATGCGAGCGGCTGGCCAACCGCCTCGGCAACCTCCTGCTGTCGATCGGGCACCGCGAGGTCATCGACCGGATGACACTGCTGGTACGCACCGTCCCCGACGACGGCGCCGACTACCAGGCATGGCGAGCCGAGCACGACGTCCCCGACGCTCCCGCGCTCGCGCGGCAAGCCAGCGAGGAGCTGGACCGGCTGGTCGGGGCGGTGTCGGTCCGGCACGAAGTGTTCGTCACCCTTTCCGGAACCGAAGACGCCCTCCGCCGCCCCGCTGCCGCCGCCGGTGGCGGTGTCGCCGGCCGGGCTGCCGTGCTGTATCGGGTGCTGGACGGGCTCGAGGACAAGCTCAAGAGTCTCGGGGCCACCGGCGTGAAGTGGCTCTCAGGTCCGGAACTGGCGGTGGCGATCCGGACCGGGTTCAACCCGGCCAGCGCCGCCGGGCTCGCGGCGCGCCGCCACCAGGCCGGCGGCGACGTCGGCGTCCGATGGGCGACGGCCGGACCGGTGCACGCTCCGGCGCCGTCGGCGCGGGCGTACTACCACGACGGTTTCGCGACAGTGTCCTACTCGGTGTTGATGCCGGAGGCCGGGACGGTGTTCGGGTCGCTGGGTGGGCTGCTGGCGGTCAAGACCGCCGGCGAGCGCCGCAGCCTGGCCATCCACTACGAAACCCTCTCCCAGCACCGATCCCGCAAGGCCGTGCGCCGGCTGCGATTCCGCACCGGCGTCATGCGGGACTGGAAATCCTCCAAAGGCTTCAACTCCGGCGCCGCCGAAGCCCGCGAAGCCGGCGGGGCCCGCGCTCAGGAACACGCGGTCGCGGCCGGGCACGGCATCGTCCGCTTCGCCGTCACCACCGCGGTCACGATCCCGGACACGTGGAATATCGAGGACCACGCGGCCAAGCTGGAGAACGACATCGCCGGCCGCTTCCAGCTCCTGCGGATGGAACTGGCCCAGGACGCCGGGTTCGTCACCGCTGTCTTGCCTGTCGGGATCGGGCTGCCGAGGCTGCGCGGTGGTGCGTCATGAGCCGCCGCACCGACGAACGGACCGCCGCGGAACTGCTGGCCACGTTCGGGCCTACGGTCAGCACGTGACCGACGGAACGCAGACGTCCAGACGGCCGTAGCTCCCGCGTGAACCAGCGTGCCGCGCCTCGACACGGGTTCGCCCGACCCGGGCACGGGTGGTCGCCGGTCGCAGCACCGCTGCAGGTCTATCAGGCCGGCACCCACGAGATCGGTGGGCTGTTCCCGTTGCTGGCGGCAAGCCCGCTGCCGGCGGTCGGTGCGCGGATGGGCTACGACGTCCACTCCGGCGGCGCGTTCTACCTGCACCCGGTCGAGTTCGTTCTCTGCTCGATCTGCACCAACCCGAACCTGATCCTGTTCGGCGAACCTGGTCGAGGCAAGTCCTCCACGGTGGTGGCGTTCCTGCTACGGATGATGCTAACCGGCGTCCGCACCCTCATCTCCGGCGACGTCAAAGGCGAATACACCCCGCTGCTGCACGCCCTCGGGATCACGCCGATCATGCTCGGCCGCGGCAGCAGCGCCCGCCTCAACGCCCTTGACCTCGGCCCGCTGGCCGCCCGCTGGGACGCGTGGTCGATCGAGCGGCAACGCGAC
Organism: Amycolatopsis sp. NPDC003861; assembly: GCF_053605405.1. Taxonomy (NCBI): domain Bacteria; kingdom Bacillati; phylum Actinomycetota; class Actinomycetes; order Pseudonocardiales; family Pseudonocardiaceae; genus Amycolatopsis; species Amycolatopsis sp. NPDC003861. The sequence goes on along the minus strand of NZ_JBSGJD010000179.1, from coordinate 14,947 downwards.
GAGCTCGACGGGCTCTTGGGTCGCTGGGTGCAGCTGCTGGTCGCGCTCGCCGAAGCCCAGGCCTACCGGCCCACCGTCACCGACGAGGCCGCTCTGTCGGCGGTGTTGCGGCAGCTGCTCGGCGCCGCCGATGGCTACACCCACCTCAAGCCCATCACCATCCCCGACGTCCACCGGATGCTGTCGGAACCGGATGAGCGCCTGTGGCAGGAGCTGCGCTTCGCTGGCCGCCGTCAGTTCCTCGACCACCTCCGCTCCATTACCGACGCCCTGGCCAACCTGATCTCCGGCCCGCTGGCCGGACTGTTCGACGCCCCCACGAACTTCACCGTCGACTGGAACGCCCCCATCCAGAGCCTGGACCTGTCCCGGCTGCGGACCCGCGGCGACCAGGCCGTAGCCGTCGCGTTGACCTGCTTAGGGTCGTGGTCATCGCTGGCCACGGACCTGCAGGAGGACGGAGAGCTGCGGATCGTCGTCCGGGACGAGATCTGGCGGCAACTGCGCCTCGGGCTACGCGCGGTCCAGGCTGTGGACAGCGAACTACGGCTCTCTCGCGCGGAACGCAAGATCCAGATCCTGGTCAGCCACAAGCCCGGCGACTTCCTCTCCGTCGGCGCCACCGGCTCACAAGAGGTCGCCATCGCCCGCGACCTGCTGGCCCTGTGCTCGATCCGAGTCCTACTGGGACAGTCGACTCGCGTGGCGAGTGAACTGGCCGATGTTCTTGCACTGTCGGATAAGGAACACGAAGCCACCACAGGATGGGCCAACGACCGGCAAGGCCGCGCGCTCTGGAAGATCGAAAACCGGACCGGGCTCAAAGTCCAGACCGTGCTCAGCCGGACCGAGCGGCAGATCTTCGACACCAATTCCCAGTTGGTCCGCGTCCCCCGTGGGTTCAGGAAAACTGACGGTTCTGTTGGCCGGAACCCAAGTGTAAGGGACCGGTCATGACGGGGCGCGGTGTCGTGGGTTCGGGGACTCAAGGTGGGCTACTCGGTCAGATCGGGGTGTTCGAGGACCGCTTGGTAGCGCATGGCGCCTTTGATGCTGAGACCGAACAGGTCGCAGATGCGGCGGACGTCGCCGCCGGTGGCGTGGACCTCGTGGAGGATCCGGTCTTCGCGCAAAGGTCTCGGAGCCAGCGGGTATCTGTGCCAGGGATATCGGGCAGCGACCGGTGTCACGTGGGGAGCAGATTTGCGGTTGACCAGGAGGTGCGGGTTGGCCGTGTTCGGCCATCGCTGGTTTCGGTAGTCGAGGTAGGCCCTCAGCCGGACTCGGACCGGCCCGGCCAGCGGAATGGTCCGGCCGTCGAGGGTAAGGCGGCTATCGCGTACGTCCGTGATCAGGATCTTCGTGATCTGCCCGGCGGTGAGGCCGTGGAAGGCCACCAGCGCGACAGCCAGTGCCCGGGTCGGGTGCGGCGCGTTGAGCGCGTCTTGGATGGTCGCGGTGTCGATCGGCATCGGAGTGCTGGCGGCTGGTCCTTCCGTCGATATCGACGCTGTGGGGTTGGTGAAGATTTCTTTGCGGGACTTGAGGATACGAAACAGCGACCGCAGCGCCTGGCCGACGAGCTTGCGCTGAGCTGCGGTGCCGGTCAGCGCCGCGTGGATGTCGTCCGGAGTGATCTCGGCCAGGCTCTCGTGGCCGTCGTCAGCCCAGGCGTGGAGGCAAGGGACCATTGCTTGCAGCTGGATCCGGATGGTCTGCGGGTGGCGTGGTTTGCGGCGTGGAGGGACAGTGGTTCCCTCGGCCATGATCGTGTACCAGATCTCCAATTGTGCGCGCATGGCATCGGGAAGATCGGCGGTCTGCGCGAGGAAATAGGTGCGGATGGCGGGGACGCGGTCGTCGATGAGCAGACCGGCCGCGGCCAGGACTTCCAGCGTGGAGTCGGCGGTGAGGCCGTCCTGTGTCAGCAGCGACCGTGCTTCGCTCGCCTTGATCTTGGCGCCGGGTGTTGGCTGCTGTGCCTGCACCATGTCCAACGATCGGCTGACGACGTTGATCAGCCGTTTGCTCCACCCGTTGCGCGCCGCGTGCTCGTGCAGGACTGTGTCGCAGTAGCGGGACATGATCGAGTTCGGTGCGGCCGGCAGCGATTGTGCCCGCCGCAAGTCCGGCCGGGCCCAGAACAGCGCCAGCTGTTCGCTATCCACGACGGTGAAGTTCGTTTGCTCGGCCTGGCCGCGCGACAGCGCCGACGCGCGGAATCGGCGCGGCTGGCGACTGCCGCGGCGTGGACCGCGCGGTTGGTAGTGCATGTTGGCCAAGAACAGTTGCTGTCCAAAGCGGTTGGCTTCGGCCAGCTCGATCGGCTCGTCGGGTTGGCGAGCTGTGAGGGCTTGGTGCCAGCAGAGCCGACAGGCTCCGTGAGCGGCCAGCGGCCTGCTTTCACCACAGTAGGGGCAGTTGTCGACCGGGTGCCGGTATCGCCAGCCCCGGCAACTCCAGCAGCGCCAGTTGTGCTTGCGCAGCACGCCCCACGCCAGGCAGTCCTTGCATGCCCCGGGATGGTCGGGGGCACTGGGATGGCAGACGCCGCACAGTCCCTGGCAGAAGTAGTCCTCGGACCCGCATGCTTGGCAGCGCGGCGGAATGAACGGGCCGCCGGGAATGCAGGCGTAGCAGTAGTCGACCCGGGGCGCCGTCCACGCAACTCGGTTGGTGCGGCATCCGGAGCAGAACCGCGGTGGGGCATTCATACCGGTGGCATGGAGCGAGGATGGCCGAGTCGGGGGGTGACCGGTGTCGGGCCGGCGTGGTTGATTGCGGCTTTCGCCGGACGTAACGCGGCGACCTTCTCGGGTTCGCGGATCAGCAGCTCGGTGGGCTCGCAGTCGAGCACCGCGCAGATCACGTCGAGATCGTCTAGCCGGATGGTTGTCGGCGTGCCGGTCCACAGCGCCGACATCTTCCCGGCGCTGATCTCGAGCCCAGCGTCAGCCAGCCTGCGGCGCAGCTCGGCGGACTTCCAGATCCCGCACTCCGCGGCCTTCATCCGCAGATTCCACCGCACGTCCTCACCGTCCCTCTGTTGTCGCGAATCGCGCCGTGAGGCGCTGATTGGCCTGTTCCCAGGCCCGTTCGATGCAGTCGCTGCGCACGTGCACGTACCGAGTCGTCGTGGACAGCCATTCGTGGCCGAGAAGCTCTTGCACTGCCTTGAGGTCCATTCCGTTGCCGTAGAGCGAGGAACCGCAGTAGTGGCGCAGCACATGCGGGGTCAGCTTGCCGACCCAGGCCGGCAGCCACTGTTCGGTCGCGGCGGCCAGTCCGCTGCGCAGGGCATCGTCACCCACTCGCATACTGCGGCTGGAGTCGGGATCCCGGCGTTCGCTGGGCAGCATCGGTGCGTCCGGGTCGGCCCAGTCCGGGCCGTACTGTGGTCGCACTTCGGCCAGCCACCAATCGATCAGCACGTCCGCGGAGTTGATCGCGGGGACCAGCCGAGGCTTCGGTCCGCGCCCGGCGCTTCCCTTGCCATGGCGGACATGCAGCTTGCCGAGCTCGCTCAGATCGGGACGCCAGTCGCGGATGTCGAGCATGACCGTCTCGCTGATCCGCAACCCCAGCCGGCGCCACAACGATGCAGCGAAGTAGTCGCGCGCCGCCGGCAAGTACTTGCGTGCGTGGGTGATCGCCTGTCGCCACTGGGAAAACAGTTCGTCGATCTCGTCGTCGGAGGGCGGGACGCGGACCGACCCGTGCGTCGGGTTGGTGGGCCGGTTGTATTCGTCGATCGGCTGCGCGACGACCCAGCCGGTGAGCTGGTGAATGTCGCCCTGGTAGCGGGCGAGCAGGAAGTCGTAGAAGCGGGCGACTCCGTCGGCCTTGCCCTTAACCGTGCCGCGTGCCCGGCCGTGTCGGCGCAGATCGGTGAGGTAGCGGTCAGCGTCGTCGGTCGAGGCCGACCACAACGGCCCCGACAGGGTTCGGGCGAACTCGACCACAGTGGACCGCGATGCGCTGATGTGTCCGTCGGTCAGGCCGGCCGCTGCCATCGCCAGGGCGTACTGGTCGACGATCTCCTGCTCGAAATCCTCGAGGTCCTGCACCGAACGGAGGCTTCGCGGGGCACCGACGTTCCGCACGACAGCGAGGCTCATCGAGCCTCCTGTTCAGCAAACCCGTCCATGAGTCATGTATTCGGCAGAACCTTCGGGAATCTCGACCGAAACATCGAATCTTCATCCAGAGGAGTGAACGGCACTCCACCAGGCGGAGCGACCGACCAGGGCCTCCGTGCCTGCCGCGAACTCACGGCACTAGAGACAAAGTCGAACCCGCCGGCTCACAGCGATTCCGTGGAGATGGCATCGTGAGGCCAGACGGGATGTTAGCTGCCGTGGCAGGCGCGCTGGTCGGCCTGGTGATGCTGCCGATCCTCGCCCTGGCCCTGATCGTCGTACCCGCGGCGACCGCGACGGTCGTGCAACTATCCGGCTGTGAACAGGGCGGCCCCGGCGGCGGCTCGGTCGTCGTCGACCGCCAGCAGCTGGGCGCCGACGAGATGGACATCGCCCGCACCATCGTCGACCTCGTGCAGCAACGCCGGCTTCCCCGACGGGCCGCAGTTCTCGCGATCGCGACGGGGATGGTGGAGTCGGGGTTGCGCAACCTTGACTACGGTGACCGCGACTCGCTCGGGGTGTTCCAGCAACGCCCGAGCCAAGGCTGGGGCACCCGCGAGCAGATCCTCAACCCCGTCTACGCCACCGGCAAGTTCCTCGACGCCCTGATCGCGCTGCCCGGCTGGGACACCATGGCCCCGGGCCGAGCCGAGCAGGCGGTGCAGCACAGCGGCTTCCCCGACCGCTACGCCCCACGCGAACCCGCCGCCGCCGCGATCGTGGAGCGCTTCTGGACCGTGCCCGACAACCCTGCCCCGCCGGCGCCACCTGGCGGCGCCGCTGACGTCGTCCAAGCGAAGACCCTGTGCCCAGATCAGGGCGGATCGGATGTCCCTCGCGACCCCGGCCAGGTCGACCCGACGAAGCTGCCGCCAGGGTTCACCTTGCCGGACGATGTCCGCCAGCGTGCCGCCGTCGGGTTCGCCCTCGGCCAGCTCGGCAAACCGTATGTCTGGGGCGCGAAAGGCCCGAACGCCTACGACTGCTCCGGGCTGATGCTCGCCTCCTGGGCCGCCGCCGGTGTCGGCATCCCCGCCGGGACGGTCAGCCAGGTCCACGCCGGGCACGCCGTCTCCTCGCTGGATCAGGTGCAGCCCGGGGATCTGCTGTTCATCCCCGGCTCGCTCGGCACCAAGCAGGTACCCCGGCACGTCGGGATGTACGCCGGGCACGGCCTGATCGTCGACGCATACGACACCGACACCGGCGTCATCCTCGAACCGCTGTCGGCCTGGACCTCGAAGATCGTCGCGATCCGCCGGATCGCCGACCCGAGTTCGCCCTCCCCGCCACCGGGAGGGAGCCCACTCCGATGAATCTCGTGGTGCCGCTGCTCTCCCGCTGTCCGGGAGGAGCGGCTCATGCCGCGTACACGCACCGACACCCTCAACCTCGACCGCGACGCCGCCCTGATGGGCCTCGCGGTCGCCGCTCTGGCGGTTTTCAGTGTCCTCGGCGCGATCGTCGTCACCGCCGCCGTTCTGGTCGCCGGTTTTCACGCCGGTAGCTGGCTGTGGCCGCCGATCACCGCATGGCCGGGTTTCGCGCTGACGGTCGCCTTCCACGCTGCTAATCCCGGTCCGGCGCTTCCGGCCCCGTGGTCCGGTGCGGTCAGCGATCACCAGCTGGCGTTCTACATCTGGTTCACCACGATCACCATGCTCGCCGCCGGCGTCACCGTCGGCGCCGCGATCCCGGTCTGGCGGCGGGTGGCGCCGACCGATGCCGGACACGCCACCCGCGGCGAGCTGGCCAAGACCCTGTCGGTCGCCGCTGCCCGCACGACCGCGGTGTGGACCCGCGGTGACTTCACCGACGAGCAACGCCGGACCGCGCCGGTCGAGCAGATCGCGGTCCCGCTGCACCGGGGCCCCCGGCGCCAGCGGCTGGTGACCTCGCTGGAGACACCGACCGGGACGATCGCACCCACCCGATCGGGAAAGTCCCGCACGGATCTGGTGCACAAGGTCCTCGCCGCGCCGGGCGCGCTGATCGCGTCGACGACGAAGAACGACCTTGCCGAGTGGTGCCTGCTGGCCCGTACCCGCCGCCCCGATGCGGGGCCGGTGCTTGTGATCGACGCCACCGGAACGTTGTCCTGGCCGGCGCACGCTCGCTGGTCCCCGGTCACCGGCTGCGCCGATCCCGCCGTCGCGCTGCGGCGGGCGGAGACGCTGATCGAGGCGTCCTCGCTCGGGTTGGAAAACGTCGGCGGCAACGACAAGGTCTTCCGCGGCCGCGCCACGATCGTCATGCAGGGTTATTTGCTCGCCGCCGCCATGCACCACCGGACCGTCGACCACCTCGTGCGGTGGTCGATCGCCAAACCCGCCGACCGGGAGCCGGTGGAGTTGCTGGAAGGACAGTATCCGCAGCTGGCGCAGAACCTGGAGTCGGAGATCGGGATGGTCGCCGAGACCTCTGACGCGGTCTGGATGTCGGTTCGCCGGGCGATCGAGCCGTTCATGAACCCCGCGATCAGCTACTTCGCCACCCCCAGCCCGGCCGACGAACTGGACATCGACAACTTCCTGCGCCGCTGCGGCAGCTTGTTCATCATCGCCGGGGAACACCAGGCCCCGCAGGCCCGGCCAGTGTTGACCGCACTGGTCGAGCAGATCCTCACCACCGCCCAGGACACCGCGCTGCGCCGTGAACACCGTCGGCTGGAGCCGCCGACGACCGCGATCCTGGATGAGCTGTTCGCCGGGACGCCGGTGCCGCGGCTGCCGGCGATCATCGCAGACTCCGCCGGCCGCGGCGTGCTGATCCACTGGTCTGCGCAGTCGCGCTCCCAGCTGGATGAGCTCTATGGCGAGCCGGGCCGGTTGCAGCTGATTGACAACACGCTCACCTTGACCGCTTTTCCGGGGTTGAAGGACGACAAGACGCTGGAGTGGCTGTCCACACTGTCCGGGCAGCATCGCCGCCGCACCCATCAGCACCACAGCGACGGACTGTTCAGCGTTGGCCGCGGCGCCAGCGGCGAGGAGACCGTCCCGACGCTGCGCGCCGGGGACATCCGCACCCTCGACCGCGGCCGGGTGCTGATCCTGCACGGCAACCTCCGCCCCATCCTCGGCCGCACCGTCGACGTCGAGCAACGCCCGGACTGGCCTCAGCTGCAGGCCGACGTCGCCACGATCCGCTCCGGGAACGCCGCGATCACATCCGAGGGCTACCCGCTGGCGCTGCCTGGCGGGGGTGATCTGCGATGAGCGACGACGACATCGCCGAACGCCCCGACGATCAGGACCGGCCGGAGCCACGGTCACTGGATGAGCTCGACGAGGTGGTCGCCGGGTTGGAGACGTTGGCACAGGCCCTGGGCGGGCAGATCGAGCAGGTCGCTGAGGAGGTCGCGGAGCTGACCGATGAGCCGGAGAGTGATCCGCGGTTGGCGCGGTGGCTGATGTTTCTGCCGCCGTCCGCGGCCGAGGACAAGGAGCATCGCGGGGAAACGCCGCTGTTCACGATCGCGCATTTCGTGCAGTACTACAACGAGACTTACGTCGGCAATCCCGGCACTCGCGCGGTCGCCATCCCTGACTGCTGGCTGGACCATCCCGGCCTGGTCGCCGAGATCGCGACCCTCGCCTACACCTGGCGCGAAGCCCACCTGGGCAAGAAAGCCACCGCACGCGATGCGCAGTACTGGCACGATCACTGGCGCCCTGGCTTCGCCGAGCGCATGGCCACGGAATGGGTCCATCAACGCTGCCGCTCTGACGGCCACAAGACCGCCGGCGCACCCGCTCGCCCAGATCGCTTCACCCTGGAACATCGCGAACGGGAGGCACGGGCAGCGGCTGGCGTCGACGACTCGTCGACCGTGCCTGGTCGGCCATGATCGCCGCCGGCCGGTCTCGGACCGGCGAATCGAGCGCTCGGTTCGCGCGCGTGTCGGTGGTGGCGCTGTACATCGCGTGCGTCGTCGGCGCGAACTGGCTGGCCGAGCACGTCGGCGCCGTCGGTGTGGGATTCGGATTGGACGCCGCGGCTGCGGTGTACGTGGCGGGTCCGGTGCTCGTGGTCCGGGACTGGGTGCAACGCTTCGCCGGGCTCCGGTCGTCGCTGCTGGCAGTCGTCGCGGGTACAGCGCTGTCGTACCTGGCCGCCGGACCGGCCATCGCGACCGCGTCCGCGGTGTCCTTCGCCTTCAGCGAACTCCTCGACGCGGCGGCGTATTCCGTCGTCGTACGGCGGCGCGGGCTCGTCGTTGCCGTGCTCTGCAGCGGGATTGTCGGGCTCGTTGCCGACTCGCTGCTGTTCCCGGCGATCGCGTTCACGTCGCTCACGCTGACGCCAGGTCATCTGCTGGGTAAGGCGTACGGCGTGCTCGCCGGCGCGATTGTGACTGCCGTCGCCAGCCGCCGGGCATGAGGTTCCTGCTCGGGACGCATCGGCCGCACTGGCTCGCGCAGCTCGACGTGCCGCTGTTCGTGTCCGACCGAACTTTGCGCCGGTATAAGACTTTGCCTGTCGCGTCGTGTGACTGGGCCTGCGACTCCGGCGGCTTCAGCCAGCTATCACAATGTGGAACGTGGGCGTGTGGTCCCAGCCCGCGTGACTATGCGGCACGGATCCGTCGCTACCGCGACGAGATCGGCCGCCTGCTGTGGGCCGCACCGCAAGACCATATGGTAGAAGCAAAGATCCTCTCGCGCACGGGCCTCGACGTCGCACGGCACCAAGAACTCACGGTCAGCAACTACCTGGAGCTGCAGTCCCTCGACGCGGAACTGCCGTTCATCCCGGTTTTGCAAGGTCAGTCCATCGAGGACTATCACCGCTGCGCTGATCGCTACGAACAGCGCGGAGTCGACCTCGCAGCAGCTCCTCTAGTCGGCGTGGGGAGTATCTGCCGGCGCCAGCACACCGCAGAAGTCGAGGGCATCGTGCGTTCGCTCGCGCAGCGCGGCTATCGGCTGCACGCTTTCGGTGCGAAACCTTGGGCCTGGCTCGTTACGCGGATATCATTGCTAGCAGTGACTCTCTGGCCTGGTCGTTTGCCGCGCGATGGCAGCCGCCGCTACCGGGTTGCCGTGGTCACCGTCGATGCAACAACTGCGTGAAGTTCGCGCTTCGCTGGCGGAGGAAGATCTTCATGACGATCGAAAAGTCCGGAAACAATGCCGCTGCCGCAGTGTAGCTCGATGGTCGTGAGTTATAGTGACACCGTCCGGCACCTCTTATTCGCAGCCGGTGTAACTGGAGGTTTTGCCGCTATGGCGCAGAAAGTTCTCGTGGAGATGGTCGACGACATCGACGGTGGTGTGGCCAACCAGACGGTTCCTTTCGGCTTGGATGGGGTGAGCTACGAGATCGACCTGTCCGACGCGAACGCGGCCGCCCTACGCGATGTCCTCGCTCGCTACATCGCGGCCGGGCGACGGATCGGCGGCCGCAAGGTGCGGTTGGCGGCAGGTGAGTCGGCTCAAGCGAAGAAGTCTGGTGGCACGGCTTCGGATCGTGAACGGACACGCCAGATCCGCGAGTGGGCGAACGCCAACGGCTACACCGTGTCCGAACGTGGGCGCCTGCCCTCCGAGGTAATCGAGGCGTTCGAGGCGAACGACGGCCAGCCCATCGTCGTCGACGAACCCGCCCCGCCGGCGCGGAAGCGGGCACCGCGCAAGAAGGTCGCGGCCGCGAAGAAGTAACTCCCAGCCAGGCGACCACGCTGAACGAGAACCCAGAGAAGAATCCGGGGGGAACTAGTTCGGTGAAGACAGCCACGAATCGAGCACGTGGCCGCCTTCACCGGACGTCCTCTGTCGGTGGCTTAGTAACGGAGTCCGCGGTGAGAGCTTTCGCCGTAGCCGTGGTCGTGGCCATCGACCAGTTCGTCCTCCAGTTCGGTGCGTCGCGCGGCCGCGGCGGTGGCCGCCTCGCCTTCCTCGTCTGCTTCCTTTTCAGCGGCGAGTTCGGCGTAGAACTTCGCGACGTAGGCGTCGGCAGCGTCACGTCGTGACTCTCGGGTCAGCATCACATCCGATGCGGCGTCTTCGCGGTCAGGTGTGGTCACTATCTGCCTCCACTGTCTGGTGATGTCCCGCCATGCATCGGCGCGAAGGTCGTTGCCGGCGGGTTGGTTGCCGAGCGGGGAGGCAGCATCAGCGGTCGTGATGCCGTAAGTTTCACGATACGCGGCAGCGAGCCCGACAAGGTGATCCCACTGCTGCGCGAGTGCAGCATCGTCGGGACGGGCACCGAAGCGTGCAAGCCACGGCGGGTGCTCCCGCACGGCTTGGTCTCGCAGCTGGTCGGTTCGGGCGGTGATCTCCGCGTTCATGGTCGCCAGCCGCTCCAGCGAACCGTCGTAGTTCGCCGTGTGCGCCAGATCGGGCTGGGCCTGCCACGGCAGGGCGGAGTGGTGCCCGGCACCGTCGTCGTGCTGGCGCACGAGCGCGCTGACGAGCGCCACGCCGGTCGTGCGAGGGTCGGTGTGTTCGCCGCCGGTCGTTGCCGCGGCGACGTGGCGGGCGGCGTCGGTGAGTGCGGTGTCGGGGTCGAGTCCCCGGATGGCGCCGCCGGCGGCGTGGCGCCACACGATGCCCCACTGCTCCTCGGTGACTACCGCATCCGGCAGGTGCGCGGCGACGATCCGCTGCCAGCGGCCGATCTGCTCGTCGGTCGCCGGGGCGATCCGGGCGGGCGCATCGTGTGTCCGGACGTGGTCGTTGACCCGCTTGGCCAGCACCGCGGCGGGGTCCTCGGCCCAGCTGAACCCCCGGTCGTCGACCAGGTCACGAACGAGCCGCTCAGCCTGCCACCCGCGGTCCTGGGCACGGGCCAGCGCGTTCAGCGCGGCCGGTTCGGCGCCGGCGTTGACGGCGTCGGGGACGTAGCGGGCGAGGACGTCGAGGTAGCGGTCCTCATCTCCGTCACGGGCCAGCAGCTCGTAGCGGCGAACCAGCACGTTCAACGGCTCGAGTACGACCCGTTCGTCGTGGCGCTCGAACTCGGCGAACACGTCCTCCAACTCAGCGGCGCGGGTCGTGGTGATGGGTGCTGGAGATGCGGGCGCCTGCCCGAACGCCTCCCAGCGCTTGGTCAGGCTGCGCCAGGCGTCTGCCTTCGCCCCGTGGCTGTCAGGCTTGCCGCCCAGCGGGGCGTCGCCGTCGATGCGGAAGGTTTCGCGGTAGGCGGCGACGAGGCCGACGAGGTCGTCCCAGTCTTCGGCGGCGATGGGGTTGTCCGGTCGCGGCCCGAGCCCCGATACCCATGTGGGCTGGTCACGGATGACGGTGGCGCGCAGGTGCTCGACGCGCTCGGCGATGGCTTGGTTCATCTCGTGGAGGTACTGGGCGTGCCCGGGGTGATGGCGGACGTGGGTGAAGTCAGGGCGAGCCAGCCAGGGAACGGCGCGCACGTGGGCCTCTCCGCGCTCGCCCCGGCGGTCCAGTTCAGCAGCGAGTGCGGCCTCGGCGTAGCGGTCATCCGGCATCGGATCCGGTACTACCGGACGCGCGGCGAGCTGGTGGGCGACGACGGTCAGGGCGGCGTCGACGTTGAATCCGACCGCCAGCGCACCGGCGGCACGGTGCCAGATCGGCTCCCATTCCGGGTCTTCGACGGCCACGTGCGGAGCGATCGCATCGACGATGCCGCGCCAGCGAGTGATATCCGCAGGGTGGGGCGGTGCGGTCGGCGAGGGCGGCCGGCGGCGTTCGAGGTGCTTTCGGATCCGGGCTTGCAGCGCCGCGCCCGGGTTGTCGGCGTCGTCGAGGGACTGGCGCCAGCGCATGACCGCGGCGACAAGGGGATCGGGTTCCCAGCCCAGGTCATGGGCGTTGCGCAGCGTCTGGATTAACGACGGTTCACTGTCGAGATCGAGCGTGGACGGAGCCCGGTGGGCGAGGATGGCGCGGTAGCGGTCTTCGTCGCGGTAGGTGGCGGTGTAGTTATAGCGCAGCACCAGCGTGCCCATCGACACCGCCTCGTCCTGTGCCTCCCGCATCGTCTCGGTGGCCGAAACCTCGGCACCGGAATGGTTGAGCACTCCGGTCAGCACCGACTCCGCAGACACCGGCCCAGGGGTTTCGCGGTGCTGGTCGACGACGTGGTGGTGGGTGACGACGTAGATGAAATTCTTGAGCATGGCGCGGGTGATGCCGGGGTAGAACTGCTCACGGGTCATCGTCGGCGGCACCAGCAGGTGGGCGTTGCCGGTGCTGGTCATACCCTGAACCCGGTTAATGGTGGCGGCGTAGGCGAGCTCGACGTGCGCTTGGACGTACCCGGCCGGCAACGTGATCGCAGCCTTGTGCACCCGGTGCTGGACGGTGATCTTGCCGTTGGCGTGGACGTCGGTGACGGTCCAGACGTCGCCGTTCTTGACGAAGTCCTTTCCTCCGAAAAGCGACAGCAGCCGCTGGTTGTGCCGGGTGACGACCCAGTCCCCGACGCTCGCGGTGGTCGCATCGTGCAGCTCCACCTCACGGCCACGGTCGACCACACCCTGAACCAGGCGACGTTCGCGGGCGTCGATGTTCAGCGCGACGGTGTCCTCGTTGGTCGGCACGATCAGCAGCGACTGCACACCGGCGTCGAGATCGGCCTGCCAGTGCGAGCGCGCGGCGTCGCGCATCGTCTCCAGCGACCCGTCACCGACCCGGCCACGGTCGAAGTAGAACTCGAGCCCCTTCGGGTTCCAGGCCCGGACCTGCAACGACGCCGCGGCCTGTTCCTCCCGGTCGTCGCCGCGGAACCGCACGATCTCTCGGAACCGCACGGCGCCGACGTCATGGGCGATCAGCCGGATCGCGCCCCCGGCCTCGACGGCGGCTAGCTGCGCGTCGTCCCCGATCAGCCGCACGTCGGCACCGTTGGTGAGCGCGTACTTCACGACCTTATGCAGGGTGTGGGTGCCGGCCATCGCTGCCTCGTCGACAATCACCAGGTCCCCGGCCTCCATCGGGAACGCACGGTGGGCGAACCCGAACCACAACGCGGTGGTCAGCTGATGCAGCGTGTGCGGCTTCGCCCCAATCGACGCGCCGAGTTCCTGAGCCGCCCGGGCGGACGGGCCGAAGGCGTAGACGCGGTGTCCGGTGCGCCGCCATGCGGTCGCCAGGACCTTCATCGCCGAGGTCTTCCCGGCCCCGGCGGGGGCCAACGCGAGCTGCAGGCGTCGGCCGGAGCGGGCGAATTGGCGCACCATCTCCGTCTGCCCCGCGTTCAACCCCTGGCCGGCGAGGGCCTTCTCCACGGTGTCGGCGCGCAGCCGGTGCCCGCCGCCGCGGCGGGCCCAGGCGACCAGATCGCCTTCGGCTGCGAGGGTCGCGGTGGTGGTGTAGCGGGTGGAGCGGTGCTCGACGAACACCGACTCGCCGTCCCGGCGGCGCAGGGAGGCGGGTTCGTTGACGACGGTCGGGCCGACGAGGGCGAGGGTGTCGGGCTGGGCGAGGATGGTGTCGACGACGTCGTCGATGAGCTGTTCGCGCTTGTCGACGGGCACTTTCAGGTGCGCGGTCTGGCGGTGGGCTTCGGCGGCGAGGTTCCACCACGAGAAGTGGCTGTAGTTGTCCGACACGACATCCCGTGTCGCCTGGGCGAGCTTGGCGATGTCGAACGCATCCGGCTCGGCGCGTCCGCTGAGGAACACACGGTCGGCGAGCGTGTCCAGAACCTTCGCGGGCACGATGCTTAGCGCGTGCTCGCGCCACGCCTTGAGATGTTCCGGCAGCGTCTTGGGCGGCTGTTTGCCGGGCCGGTTGTCGTACTGGGCGGCACGGTCGATGGCGAAGATGTCCTTCGCTGTCGGCTCCTTCCCGTGCTTGGCGGTGAACTCGACGATGCGTTTGGCCCGGGCGGCTTCGAACTGCCTGTGACGCTGGGAGAACAGCTTCACCAGCTCAACCGGGACGGCCTCGAGCTGCCACACCGGGCGCTTCATGTCCACGCCCTCGGCGCCGCGCTGCACCCAGGTGGCTCCTTGCTCGCGGAACAGGTCGCGCAGCCGGTTATCGAAGTACTCCGACGCGGTGACCGTCGCGGCCAACATGGTGCGCAGGTCGAGAGCAGTCCATTCCCCGTCGTCGCTGCGCTGCACCTTCGAGGAAATCAGCACATGGAAGTGCAGGTGCGGGTCGCCGGCGCGGGAATCCCAGTGCTCGAACATCGCCGCAGTGATCCCGTTGACGTCGACCTGAGCCTCGCCCATGTTCCCGCGGCGGGTGAAGGCGATATTGCGCTCCATGTAGGTCACGGTGTCCAGGGCTGCCTGGCGAGCCATGCCGACAATGCGCTTCCGTCCTTCTGGCGACGCCGCTGCCCATGCGATCGAGAGGGTCTTGTCGTAGCTGAACACGGCCTCGACCCCGGAGACCGCGGACTTGAGGTTCCGTTTCTGCTCGGCCAGCCATCCGTTCAGCTCTTCGTCGTCGGCGGGGCCTCTGCCGTCGTGGGCTGTGAGGTAGGCCTGAACCTGCACGCCGTGGCGGATCTCGGCGCGCGTATCGGCAGCAATCGGTGCGCCAACAGGACGGCCGAGGGAGACGTTGTGGTCCTTGTACGCCTGCGACACCTGGGAGCGCAGGTGGTCCAGCGCGGAGTACTGCGGGAACCGCCGGCCCAGCCGAGTCGCTTTCAGAGCCTCTGCGGCGGTGGCGCCGTCGGCGATCTTTTCGGCTTCGATGGCGTCGGCGTTCGGGTGCCGGCCTTCGCCGAAGAGGGCGTTCATCTGGGCAGGGGTGACTGCGCCGGAGAGTCCTAAGTGCTTTGCTCCGGCGCCGAACCATTGGCCTGCCGGGTAACCACGGGAGAGGTAGTAGTCACTTAACAGCTCGCCGGGTGCGAGC
>NZ_JBSGJD010000178.1:0-20649 GCF_053605405.1 Amycolatopsis sp. NPDC003861 | reverse complement strand
TGACGTCAGAATTCACCGACATTGATCATGCTCTGAGCCCCGGAGTGACGTCGAGATTCACGAGCATCTGACGTCAGCAAACACAGTCACGGCCACGTGGCGGGGGCGCTGGCGCAAGCGCGAACGGCAGGACGCCTTTCCCCTGATCACGAGCGCTCCGGCCTGAGCCCCGGCCCGGCGATTCCTCAGCTCGCCGCGGGGGCCAGCTCGGCGAGCAGGGCCCGGACTCGCCGGTCGATCTCGTCCCAGATCGGGCGGACGTGCTCGATGGCCGGCGGGGTCGTCGAGCTGCCAGTCGAGGTAGCGCTTGCCGGGGAAGATCGGACAGGCGTCGCCGCAGCCAATGGTGATCACCACGTCGGCGGCGTCGACTGCGTCGGTGGTCAGGCGCTTGGGGAACTCGCGGGAGACGTCGATCCCAAGCTCGGCCATGACCGCGACCAGCACGACATCGCCCGGCTACTCGCCGGCACATTCACGGAGACCCCATGACCCGTCACGCCGGCCTGCCAACCGCCGATGACGTCCAGGCTGTCCTCTCCACCATGGCCCGCGATGGCAACCCGGTCAGCGTGCTCGTCCTCGCCCGGCGCCTCGGCCTGGCCAACACCACCTTCCGCCGCAACTTCCCCGACGTGGTCGCACAGCTTGCCCCGCATACACCTGCGGCAGCCAGCCCGCCCGCCCGGATCAACTCTGGGGGAGCCCGCGACCTCGCGCATGCTAACGCCGTGCTGCGAATCCAGAACCGCGACCTTCGCCGCCAACTGGACCTCGCCTGCGCCCAGATCTAACGCCTGGCACTCGAAAACGATCAGCTCCGCGAAATGGCCCATGTCACGGCACGTGTTATCACCCTCGAACACAAGTAGATCATGAGCCGAGCACGACTGGGACAATATGCCGCGCGAGACAAGATCAATCCAGGCGGTTCGCGTCCTGAAGTGGGAGCGTTCACGTTCACCGACCTGCTCAGGCTGTTACAGCACGTCAGCCGCAACGCCTCCCGCGACGGCTACTCACTCCACCAGCCACAGGCGTGGTAGACCGCCTCACCGACCCGCGCCGGGATTCTCGGAGATCCGCTGCCTGAAATAACGGCTAGATCATCGTTCCGTAAGCCACACGCCCTGCGAAGTGCGCGCAGACGGCTACGAGCGCGAGTTTCACCCCCAGCCTGTCGCTTAGTGACGCCAGACTGACTGATAGTAATCGAACACCGGCGTAGCTGCCTGGATGGGCGTTTGCGACAATCTGCTCACCCGGCGCCGCGCCCGGTCGGGACGGTGTAACTGCGCCGGTGCCAATGACGACTTCGACGGTGAACCCGAAGATCGGAGTGCTGATGGAAATTGATCTTGCAGAAGCAGTCGAGGCAGTGCGCACTGAACTGCGAAATGCGGTGGAGGCCGGGGACAACTCTGACATACAGTTCCCTATAACTGGTGTCCAAATGGAGTTCCACGTTGGCATCAAGAAGACCACCGACGGCAAGGCGGGACTCAAGTTCTGGGTCGTCGAACTGGGCGCTGGCGGGGGTTTTGCGCACGAGACAGTTCAGAAGGTGACAGTGAACTTCGGTTCGCCCGTGGACAGCAGTGGAACGCCGATCAAAGTCGCCAAGCAGGATTCGCAGAAGCCGTGAGCACAGACCCAGTACTCATGGACCAGGTCGTCGAAGTCTTGCACCACAACAAAGGCCGCTGGCACGTGGGTTCCGGGTTTGTAGTACGAGAGGGAATCGTCCTCACCGCCGCGCACGTCGTCGGCGAGGGCACTGTGCTTGTGCGGTTCCGTGGCAACGACGAGCACCCGGCTCGGCTGTGCCGCCTGCCGAGTGGGCGGCCTGCGCTCGACGAGAGCGCTGATTTGGCGGTGGTCGGGCTCGACGAAGGTCGCCGCGTCACGGCCGTGACGTTCGCAGTGCTGCGCGGCGATCCCACACTCCGCGGGCCGAACTTGCGGGACTGCGTCGCATTCGGGTTCCCGGCCTTCGCCGAGAAGGTGCGGCCCCAGCACGACAAGCGACTGCGCGAGATGGTGCGTGTCGACGGATACGTCCCAATGGGGGAAGGTATAGTTGAAGGCCTCGCTACACTACGGGTGCCAGATGCGCCGCGGGACGCACCGATTCCCGAGGGACACCTCGCGAAATCATCCTGGCAGGGCATCTCCGGGGCAGTGGTATTCGCCGACGGACACGCGATCGGCGTGATTAGCGAACACCACCGGCCTGCGGGCGTAAATGGGCTTACAGTTGTTCCACTGACTAGGCTCGACTTCGTTAAGGAGAGCACGTCCTGGTGGGAGCTACTTGGCGTGGCCAACCGCGCCGAGCTGCCGCAGCTGCCCGCATTCGTTCGCTCGGAAGTGCGGCTGCAGAATGCCGAAGCCACTGTGGACACCAGCACGCTTCACAAGGGCTCAACCTTGCCCGAGGGCCCACGGCGAATAGAAACACCGAGGTACGAATTTTACGCCGTACCGCCATATGTCGGCGGTGTCTCGTTCACAGGCCGAGTGAGCTACTTGGACAAGCTGGACAATTGGGCACGGTCAAGCGACCCCGTCCTAGTGATCGAATCAATAGGTGGAATGGGGAAGAGTGCGCTCGCCTGGGAATGGGCCGCGCACCATGCGAGCATGATCGGCTTACGTGGGCGCTTCTGGTGGAGCTTCTATGAAGGCACAGCGTCCATGGCAGACTTCATGGTAGAAGCGTTGGCATACCTGACGGCCCGCCAGCCCGGAGATGTACGCAAGCTCGATCGCGCGGATCTCGCCAGGCAATTCCACGCCGTATTGTGCACTGAACCACATTTGCTGGTGCTGGACGGATTCGAACGGCTACTGGCCGCCTACCATCAAATTGACGCATCAAAACTCCACGACGATGACCTTGACCTTGATCGTCGATCTGTTGTCGATGACTTCGGGCTTGCGATTATGCGGTCATTAACCAAGGTAACGAGTTCAAAGGTTCTCCTAACGACTAGACTGACCCCTAATGATCTTGAGAACGAATTCAGTAGTTTCTTGCCTGGCGTGCGTCGTCTGCAGCTCGCCGGCCTCAGCGACGCTGACTGCCATGCAATGCTGAAGAAACTCGGCATCCACATCACCCTTTCGGAGTGCGTTCGATTCTTCCAAACGATGGGCAACCACCCACTGCAGGTCGGATTTGTTGCCGGCCTGGTGGCGAAGTACCGAAATGCGCCGATGCATTTCGCTCGCTGGTTGGCAGATCCCGCAGCCGGCGGCGCCCTCAACTTGGCTAGGCTCCCGCTTAAAAGACGTCGGGCACACATTCTCGACGCAGCTTTTCGTGACCTCCATCCCGACGCCGCCGAGGTATTGAAGTATCTCTCAGTTTTCACCAGTTCGATCGAGTGGGAGACTATACGAAAGGTCTACTCGCTTGCTAAGGGATACGAAGATGGCGAAAGTCCGCAGAGTGTAGAGCGGCGACTTGATTGGGCATTGACAGACCTACAGGACCGCTGCCTCATCTGGTGGGATCGCGCGAACAACACCTATGACCTTCACCCTATCGTTCGGGCGTACGCCTATGACCAACTCGATGATGCCAACCGCGTTCGCGCTAACGAGATCGTGCACCAGCACTTCGAAGCATTGCCGCCAGAGAACATCGACTCGGCCACTACCACCAAGGAGCTCTCCCAGACTGTGGCCATGTTTACTGCTCTGGTAGGTGCGAACCGGTTCGGCGAGGCGTGCAGGCTCTGGTCAAGGCGCCTGTCGAAGCCGTACCTCGAACGCATCGGGGCAAACCACGAAATTATTGCTCTTCTGACGCCGTTGCGGCAGACGAATGACATCGATGTCATCGGCGACCTTGCTACAGCATTGGATTTTCTAGGCCATCACGAAGAAGCCATTGAGTTGGAATATGCTCTTCTCAATCAAAACTTAAACTCTGACGATACTGACCTTATTGCAACCTCACTAGCAGCGCTGGCCGTGTGCCATCGATCTTCCGGAAACCTTGTTATAAGTCATCGCTACTCGTTGTTAAAGCGCAAATTGGAAACCAATTTAACCAGGGGTGCTACTCGGCCGACCTGGCTGGGTCTGGCCATTTTGGCTGTCATCCGCGGAAACTCAGGCGAAGCCGAACGGGCATTTCGCATGTTCGGCAACGCGCGCCAAATCTCGGGTTATCCTTGGCTGGAAGGCGACGCCTTCCTCTGGCAAAAGCGTCATAAGTTGATTGCCGGGTCATTAACCGAAGGGGAACTTGTAGCACCCCGCGGCCTGCTGCACGGATGGGTACACCACCGAATGATGGCAAGGCTGCAATATGAGTTACTTATGCAGAACCATGAATATGAACGTGCCATTGCTGCAGCAAAATTGGAAGACGAATGGTCGCGGCGAGTAGGCCTGGGCGCCGATCGGGCGAGGGAGGCTGCTGCCTTAGCGTTGGCAGGCAGATTCAAGGACGCTGACACGGCCACCGAAGAAGCGCTTGCGTGGGAGTCCCGCACACGGCCTAATTGGTACCCATATCACGCAACGGCGACAGCCCTTTGGCTACTCGGACGAGAAGTCGAAGCTTTACACCACGCAAAATCGGCGTACCGACAGGCATGGATGGATGGCGGAGAGTACTCAGACCGCGCTGCCATCAATCTGGCGCGTGAACTTCTAGCGAAAATGGGCGAAAGCCCACCATGCCTGGACACCAGAACAGATCTTCTTACTGCCATGGTACCCGGCGAGGTTGAAGTTCTCGCCTACATCGAGCGTTCGGAAGCTCCTGGCACTACGCACGATGAATGGCTGAGTTTATCTCGGAACGACCCGCCGAGCCTCACCTGAAGGACGACTGAAACTAGGCGGCCGCGACGCGGATAACCACACCGAGAGCGGCGACGACAAACAGCATGTGAACTAGTCAACCCCATACATCACCTCGACGCGTCACGCGCCAGCTTTTTTCTGAATTCGACGTAACGCGCCGAGTTTGGCGACGGCCGGGACGTCTCCGGCGGGCGAGTTGGACTGGATTGCGGCGTGCACGCCCAGCAGCCGCGGCCGCGCGTCTCGGACCCGCACTGCTCCAAGCGGGCGCTGCTGATAAGCGTGCGCCACCCGGTCCAGCGCCTGCAGCCACGGGTGTTGCGCCTGTCGTCCGGAGACGCCGCGCACTGCCAGAAATGTCGTCATCGTGTCCACGCCGGGAACCGACTTGGCGTTGAGCAGGTCGCTGGCGGTCGTCCGTGGAAGAGCGGGTTGCCGGCCGCCTCGCGCCGGCAGCTTCGCGGCGGCATCAGCCAGTTCCCGCAGCAACAGGCCGTTGCGCAGCTGACCGACAGCAGCAGCCAGCTGGGGCAACGGGCCGATCTCCACCGGATCCATGCTTGCCCCCTCCCGTGCCGACCTGCCGCCGTCCGGCGAGGCTAACCGGACAGTGCCTGACACCGTACTCCCGCCGAAAGAGACCCTGCATTCTGCTGGTCCTGCCGCTGCGTGCCATCCAGCCGTCCTGCCGTCCGGGTCGCTACGGAGCCCATGCCAGACCCCGTCCCAGGCTGGTCGGCTGGTCCTTGAGCACGGGCTGGCCAGACTCACGACCCGGGAGAACAGGACAT
Organism: Amycolatopsis sp. NPDC003861; assembly: GCF_053605405.1. Taxonomy (NCBI): domain Bacteria; kingdom Bacillati; phylum Actinomycetota; class Actinomycetes; order Pseudonocardiales; family Pseudonocardiaceae; genus Amycolatopsis; species Amycolatopsis sp. NPDC003861. The sequence goes on along the minus strand of NZ_JBSGJD010000178.1, from coordinate 15,034 downwards.
CATCATGTGGACGCCGTTGATCACCCTTATCGCACTGGTACTGCTCACCGCCGCAAGCGCCGCCACGATGGTGGCGCTGACCACCACCGACCATGACCGGCGTCACCGTGCGCTGGCTCTGCTGAAGTCCTGCTGAGGGCTGTACTTGGCAGCGGCGGCGTGCTGGTCGCGGTGATCCGCTTGCACCAGACCGGGCTGCTGTAGCGCCGATCGGTACCACCAGGGGCTTTCGGCGGCCAGCGGTCGTCGGCCGCGAGTACACGTCCGTGCGGACGAGCGGATCACTGCGCGGCATGGTTCGGCGTGTGAGAGTTAGCCCAACCTGTAACCCGCCAGGCGGTCGCAGTGATCCGCAGACAGCAACACTGACGGCGGAGGCACCACATGTCCAGCGCCAGCCGGCCCAGCTGATCACTGACAACGACGCCTCGTCGTCGACCGTGGCCGGCGGCTCGGTCAGCTCACATCGAGTCGTGCACCCGACATCGCGTCCGTCAGCGTCCCGGACCACGGCAGGATCGTGCGTCGTGGAGTGATTGCCGGAGACGGCCCCGGGAGCCGGCCCGGCCACGGCGCGTCCGCAGTCAGGGTGATTATGCGCCGAGTCTCGACGCTTAACTCTCAAGCCCCGCAAGCTCCGCACTCACCGCGTCGAGGAACCGGCCTCGCGGTTCCTGCAGATAGGCCCAGACCGGTTGATCAGCCGGGGCACCTTCCCAGTGAACGCGGTTCAGCGCGATCACCCACTCGTTCATCGTCTGCTTGAGCCTGTCAGAGGCGACTATGGCAAGCCGAGCCTGGAGTATCCATAAGCGGTCGTGCAGTTCACTGGAGGGTTCTCGCCGGTTCACAGCCGCACGTTCAATCGCTTGTCCGACTTCGATCATTGCCTCGCTCACGTGAAGTCGCTCGGCGCGATACCCAGCCGCCCGCGCAGCACGTTCCCGCCTCTCCGCTGCACGGCTCGCAAGATGTTGGCTCGCAATCGTTCCCGTTGTGCCGATCACCGTCCCGAACAGCGTGCCGATCAACACGAGCCAGTTGTTCATACCTTGCCTCCGAATGCGAATCGGGTGCCCGACGCTGGATACTGCGCCACCCTTGCCACTAGGTCCGCTGTTCTCCTAGGCAACAACGTCGCTGGGCGCTCCCAGGTTGCTACACACACCTTCCGTCGGCATCTGCGGCTGTCGTCTTTTCCGCCTCCGTTCGCCCCTACGAGCGACCAGAGCGCCGAGGGTGTCACTGGACGTATGTCCGATTCGGCGCGAGACGCGACACCGGAACTGGAGGTTGATGTCGATCGACTCGCCGAACTCAAGTTGATCGCGGTGGGGATGAGAGTTGCGGTGAGCCAGCGCCCAGAGCCCGCGGCCCGACCGAGGGGGCGCAGAGCCGCGGACCGCGTCAGCGTGCGAAGCTGGCCAAGCGACCCTCTCAAGCCATGCGCCTCCGACGACACGCGCGTTCAACTTGTGACGGGCACCATATCTGCCGCCTTCTCGCGTGACCCATTTCGTGACCCGAAACCGTGTTGAACCGTGTGTTTTCTGGGGTCACGAAAGGCAACCATGAGGGTATAGTGGCTGGTAGAGGCCCTAGGCGACGTCGTCACCCACTCTCCTAAAGTCGGTGTCGCATGCTCGAATCCCGCCCAGGGCACTATCAGGATTGAAGCGGAGTGGCGTCCATTTGGCGGCACTCCCCTCTGCAACGATCCAATCGGCACCACATGTCGCCCTTTCGGGCAGAGGAGAAGCCCACGCTCAATCTGAGCCGTGTACTTCGAACGTGCCCTTGGTGACGGCGCGAACGTACGTCTCGGCGCCGGCCAGCAGTCGAAGCTGCTCGTCTGTGCACCGCGCGGCGCTGAGCCCGGGCTGCACGACCAGCGTCCGCAACCTCGGGAAAAGCAACGGCGCCTGCTCGCGAATCCTGAGCAAAGCGGCACTGTCGCCGACCTCGAATGCCGTCTTGCCGGGATGCCTGCGGCGGTACGCGCGAGTCCGGCGCTCGAGATGCTCAAGCAGTGGCCGGCCACCGCCGTCGCGCCACCGCGCGCCGCGGATCGCCTGACCGCACACTTCGTACAGGTCCTCGAGCCGGGCGCCCGGATCGTCTCCGCTGGAGTACTTGCAGTGCACCAGCGTGATCACCAGATCGTTGCCGTCGACGCGGAGCCCGACCAGGTCCGCGGCCTCCCCCTTGCCGTCATCGTCGATCAGAACGTCGAAGATCCGGTTCCGCTGCAGCTCGCGCACCATGAAGGCCTGAATAGAGTTCTTCTTCCTGTCGACGCCCTGCGATTCGACGCGGATGTTCACCCCCTGCGCCCGCCAGTCGCGGGTGATCAGGTTCGCCGGGTCATAAGGACGAAGCCCTTCCCGGGGCTCCAGCAGCCGGTCGTCCCCGGTGATCATCCGGTCGCCAGACAGGAACAACGTCGGCTTGTGACGGTTGAGCCACTCCGCCAGAGGCACGCTCTCGTCGACTCGCCCCATCGTGGCCGTCGCGTCCCGGCCGGTCGCCGTGTAGTGCAGGCCGTCCGGCCCGACCTCCGCCGAGTAGCCGACCTCCCAGTCCGCGCTGACGAGCGAGAAGACGAACGGACCCGCACTGCCATGGTCGTCGACCCGGAACTCGATGTCCGTGAGAATGTGACTCATGCCGTCGAACTCGGCCCGGGTCGCCGTCCCGGTGCCCAGGTACAGGTCCCACGGCCATTCAAGGGCGAGCAATGGGTGCGGCGGCCGCGCGGTGATCTCGGTGGGAAACAGCATCCGGCGGAAGATCGCAGTCAGATCGAGGGTGCGGTCGCGCAGCTTGGCGCCCTGCCGGTCGCACCACTCCCGCCACTCGAACAGGTTGCGCGCGGTAGCCATCGCCCAGAACCGACCCGACAGCGCAGCGCTGATCGTCACGGACTCGCCGTCCTCGAAGCCCTTCGTCGCGATGTGCGTCTGGGTCTTGTGGTCGCTCTCGGCCTCCTGCAAGGCGGCTTCAACGTCGCTACCGACGTGCATCGAAAACCGCCGGTCCCGATCGCGCGCGTCCAGCAGCCCCAGGTTCGTCGGGATCAGCCGGTCGATGTGCGCGAGGACGCGGAAGGTCCGCATCCCATTCACCGGCGAAGGTTCTTCGTCGAGCACGACTTCGACCAGCCGGTCGTACTTCGCCTTCGTGTTGGAACCGTGGACGTAGAGCATGCCGTGGTCCCGGTCGAAGTAGAGCATGACCAGGTCGAACGACCTGTTCTCCAGCCCGGGAACGCGCCCCCACCTCGGGTCTGCCTCCGCGCGCAGCACGAACCACGCGAAGTCGTTCCCGGTGTTGACGCTGACCAGGTCGTCCAACAACATCCCGGGGTAGACCTGCTTGGCCTTGTCCGGCTCCCACTCGAGCTTCGCCGTCGAATAGGCGATGGCGCTCATCTTCGGTTCGAGCAACCCGATGGGCACCTCGACCGGGGTGTATGGGAAGGATTCGTCGAATTCGCCGACCTCGAGGGCCCGCCGGGTGGCGCGTTCGGTGACGTCGCTGAGGATCACGTCCCAGTCGGGGTCCTCCCGGAGCAGGTCCCGCATCGGCGACAGGGCCATGGCGGGGTCGCGCGCGACGAAGACGCTGGCGCGCCCAATCTCCGTGGGCGATGAGGTACGGGCCAGCCGGCCGATGAGCTGAAGCATCGGGCTCAGAGACTGCCGGCTATCGTGGATGGCTGCGACCTTGAGCGCCGGCAGGTCGAAGCCCTCGCCGAGCATGTCCACGCAGATGACAATCCGGCAGGCGCGGTTGTCGAGGTTCGCCAGCACGGCCTTGCGCTGCTTGACGGTGACAGTGTCGTGGAGGACCGCCGGGCCCAGCTCCGGCGCAAGGTGCTCGTAGAGCTCGAGGATCTCGGCCGCGCGGACCTTCGTCTTCACCCGCGCCAGCAGCACGTGGTCCAGCCCGGCGGCGAGGTCTTCCCGGAGGCGGGCCACCGCCGCGGCCGCGAGTTCCTCGTCAACGTCCTCGATCCCGACGACGGACCGGAACTCGATCGTGCTGAAGTGCCCATCTCGCTGCGCCTCGCGGAGCGGGAACCGGAAGATCACCCGACCCGGGAGCCGGCGGCCGTCGCCACGGAACGGCGTTGCCGTGAACAACAGCGTCCGGGCGCCGGGGAAGCTGCGGATCACGTGCGTCCAGGTGTCCGCCGGCGCGTGGTGCGCTTCGTCAACGATCAGGTGACTGCACACATCGAAGAGAACGCGACGCGCATCCGCGTCGCTGAGATGCAGGACGTGCGGCGTCGCGACGATGACGTTGCACGCGGCGGCGAGCTCGGCCACGTCGGCCACGGATTTGAGTGCGTGCTCAAGCCGACCTACGTTCGGCCGCAGCGCGTGCGGGGCGACGATCTCCAGCTCCTGCAGGACTCCCAGACGCTCGAACTTCGCCGCGATTTGGTCGCGCAACGCAGCCGTCGGCACCACAACCAGCAGCAGCTCGGGCCGGGCGGCTACAGTCCAGGCGAGCATTGTCTCCGTCTTGCCCGTGCCGGTCGGCATGACCACCAGCGCGGGCTCGTCCACACCAGACGCCTGGAAGCCGACGATGGCGTGCAGGGCGCCGATCTGCGGCCGACGCAGGCTGTTCGGCTCATCGTGTGACCGGAACCCGATGGCCTCGGCGAACGACTCCCTGACCGCTTCAGGCGGCACCGGTGCACGCGAGCCGGACCAGGAAATCCGGTGCGTCGCTTGGTCGACCGTGGGGAGTCCGGCGGTGAGCGGGCCGTCTTCGGCGGCCGTCGCTCCCCGGACCGCCGGCCACGTTCCGAACCGGCCGCTCACGGCCAATTCGCCGGGCTTGTCGACAACCGTCCAGTCAGCCGCGGCCGGTACAAGGAGCTGCCGAACATCGTTTCCACCACACCGACGCGAGCGAGCCCAGACATTGGCGGTCTGGATCTTCATTCCGGACTTGCACTCCTCGCCTCGACATCGCCGACTTCCTGTGCGGCGGCAGCAACCGATCGGCACACGGCCCCGGCCCCGGCCCCGGCCCAAGATTACCGGCACAACATTCACTCGAATGAGTGGAATTTTTTTGCGTGAGGCGCGAAATCCGTCAGCGCGGCTCACTCCTTCTCCCCCGCTCCGCCCCGTCGGGCCGCCGTCAACGCTGTCCGCCAGCGCAACTGGTCGAGGCGTTCCTGGTCGCCCTGCACCTCGAAGCGGGTAGCGCTGATGTCCGCCCACATCGTTCCGAAGCTCAGATTCAAGATTGGGCAATCACAGCTAGACTCAATTACGTTCAGCCCCGCGCATGACGCCGTCGGACGCTGCTTCGCATCGCCCTCCCACGCGAGAGTTCTGGGACAGTCATGTCACATGATCGGGAACGTGGAACTGGCGAAGGCCCAATGCCTGTCGCCGCCGACGCAGCCAAAGCGGTTCCGTGCTCGACATCGGAAGGAGCGGGCAACAGGATCGTGGCGTCGCTGCTCTTACCGGAGCGGAGGCACAGCGCCGAACCCGTGGTTCCCCTGCCGGTTGCCGATCTGGGCCCGGTGGTGGAGCGTGGCTCGGTCGCGTTCAGCCTGGTCCGGGTCGGCTTGAACGGCGTGGTCGCGGCGCGGGTCGCGTTGGAGCGGCTGAGTTGGGCTCCGGGCCGCCCCCTGCGGCTCTCTGTGTCCTCTGGGCTGCTCGTGGTAGCGCCGAGCGAGAAGCCGTCGGCCGCGTCAGTTCCGCCCAGGATGAATTTGACCTTGCCAGCCCGGCTGCGGGCGCGGTGCCGCATCCGGGCAGAGGATCAGGTGCTTCTCGCTGCCGTGCTGGAGCACGACCTGCTGGTCGTCTACCCGCAGCACGTGTTGTACACAATGGTCACCGCCTTCCACGACAACCTCGTCGACATCCCCGACAGGACCGCTCACAGCGACTAAGGCGGACACGGTCTGCACGACCGCGCCCGTCTTCGATCACTCGGTCGTCGTCCGCGGCATGCGGACCGGTGCAAGGGGGTGTGGTTCCCCAGTGAGTGCGGCCAGAGCTTCGGCGACTTCGCTGATGTCGGCCTTGACGTAGGTGGTGGTCGTCAGGTCGCCGCCGGACTCGGCGTGTCCGGCGTAGGCGCGGGCGATGCCGATGCCGAAGTTGCGCTCGACCCAGGTCAGTGTGGTGTGACGCAGCCAGTGGGCGCTGACCTGCAGTGACCGTGCCCAATCCAGTGTTTTCTGGACACGGCCGAAGATGTAATCGTAGCGGCGCTTGGTGATCGGGTTGCCGTTGGCGTAGCGCAGCAGCTGGCTTTCGGGGTTGCCGTCGCCGCGTTCGTCGAAGTGGGCAATGAGGTGCCGGATCAGGGTCGGCGAGATCGGTTGCCAGCGTTCGGTCTCGCCTTTCTCTCGCAGCAGGATCGTGCATTGCGTCTGGTCGAGATCGCGGCGGCGCAAGGCGAGTGCGCCGCCACGTCGGCAGGCACTCTCCTCGTGCAGCCGGCAGATCAGCGCATCCAGCTCCGGGTCGTCGCCGGTGCCGGAAACGATGTCGTTGAGCTCGTTGACCCGGTCGGACGCGAGGGCTCGGCGGGTGGAGGCGTTGCGCCGGGGTTTGGTGACCCGCATGGCCGGGTTGGCGCGCTCGTCGAGGCGTCCATCGTTGACCAGGTGCTTGTAGAGACAGCGCATGGCGGCGACGAAGTTCTCCGCCGCGTTGCGTCCGCCGCGCGAGTTGCGGCGGACGCGAGCAGTGCTGCGGACGTGCTCGGCCATCGCCTTGATCTCGCTGGCCGTGATCGTGTCCATGGGCCGTCCGCCCCACCTGGCTTCGGCCTTCTTCCAGTACGACCCGTAGGAGCTGGCCGTGCTCGGCGACACGAGGCCCGCGACGACGGAAATCCATTCGGCCAGCGTCGGCATCGGCGGGCGCTCGTCGTCGGTGTTGCCGGTGGCTGCGTCACCGATGAGGTCGGCGGGATCCACGCCGAGGCGTGACAGCAGCAGCCGCGCCGCTTCGAGATCTTGAGTGGTCGCGGTCATGACGCCTCCTCGGGGGCGGCCAGCGAGGTGTGAAAGGTGCGCAGCATCGCCTGCACGGCAGCTTCGGGATGCACGATGAGCACGTCGTGGACGGGGTCGGCGACCAGCAGCAGGCGGCTGCCCGCCAGGGCTCCGCAGCCGCGGCGCACTGGAGCCGGGAGCGCGACGTAGGGCTTGCGGGGCATGACGAATACCCCGTCCGGGCGGCGGCGGATCACCACCGAGGTTTGGACGAGGGTGATCAGCAGGCGGTCCCCTGGGCTCCAGCCGAGGGCGGCGACTGCGCCGCGGTCCTGCAGTCGCCCTCCCCCGTCCATCAGCGCGATCGACAGCCGCGGACCATCCGCTGCATGGAGATCACGCAACGGCGGCAAGCCCATCGGGACAGGCAACGAAGCCACGCGTTCCGGGTCAGGTGCCGTGATCCGGCTGGGCAGGGCCAAGGAGGGGATGCTGGTCATGCGACACCTCCCCGACGTGCTGCGCGAGGGGAGGGCGCGGTCAAGATCAGCGTAGCCGAGATCGACGGGAGCTGAACGCGAGAAAGACCCGCCGTGGCGGGCCAGTTACTCTGTGGTTTGGGAGATCTCCCACGTATTTGTGTCCGAGGGGGGACTTGAACCCCCACGCCCGTTAAGGGCACTAGCACCTCAAGCTAGCGCGTCTGCCATTCCGCCACTCGGACCTGCTGAAGAAAGAGTATACGGCCACTCCGCCCCCTCGTTCAGGGGGGTGTCGATCCACCTCTCACCCTCGTCTGGCATGATCGGCGGTTTTCGACGGGCTGCATCGATCCAGTCGCCCTGGAGCTGCGCAGGTGGGCGGGTCGCGAGCGGCGAACACATGGTTTACAAGACCGCTTCGGCTTCCTAGGATTCGCCGGGCAAGACAGCGCGTTCGAGCGCCCTCGCCGAGTGGAGGTTGCGGTATGGCGCGCGCCGGCCGGTCTGATGATGAGTTTTCCGTTGACCAGCTTCTTCGGGAGACTGGGGCCATGCCTCGGTCTCTCGGGGCCTACGTCCCCATCACGCGGGTTCGGGAAGCCGATACCGGGGATGGGTACCGCGAACGGCTCGAGGAACGGGCTCGGGAGGCCGCCGCCGGTCAGCAGCGTGCCGGGCGACGGATTCGGTGGGTCTCCGCCGTCTGCGGGGGCGTTGTCGTCCTCGGGAGCCTGGTCATCATCGCCGTCACCTCGGAGAGCTCTCCCGGGCGGCAGGCCGCCATGGCTCCCGACCCGCTCGCTCCCGCCACCACTCCGCGCACCACCGCCACCGCCGAGGCGCCAAGACCCTCGGCGGTGCCCACCGTGATCCGGCAGACCTCCGCGTCTCCGACCACCACGGCGCCGAAGACCACCGCCTCCAGCCCGTCCCAGGCTGCCCCTCCTCCCCCGCCGCCCGCTCCGGTTGCCTCGTGCTCCGTGCGGTACGACATCACCGACCAGTGGCCCAACGGCTTCACCGCCAACGTCTATGTCACCAACACCGGCAACCAGACGCTCGCCCCGTGGACCTCCACCTGGAACTTCACCGCCGGGCAGCAGGTCACGCACAGCTGGAACGGCGACTACTCGCAGAGCGGCTCGCGGGTCACCATGAAAGCGGTTTCCTACAACCTGACGCTGACCCCGGGCGCGACCGTCAACATCGGCTTCAACGGCTCTTTCGGCCGCGACAACCCCAAGGCCGTCGGCTTCACGCTCAACGGCGCCCGCTGCCAGACGACCTAGGTGAGCACCTCGCGCATGAACTCCACCAGCCAGTGCTGGGCTGGGCTGCGGGCGTGCGTGTGCCGCGTGTAGACCGACACCTGGGCCGGCTCGACCTCCAGCGGCAGCTCGAACAGGCGGACGCGGTGCTCGGCCGCGAACACCTCCGCCACCAGCCGGGGGACCATCGCCACCAGCTCGCCGTCCTGGACCAGGTACGGCAGGGCCGCGAACCGGGTCACCTCGAGCACCACGCGGTCCAGCAGGCCGGATGCCTCGAGCGCGCGGCGCGGGCCGTTGTGGCCCGTCGGGCCGAACACCGTCACGTGGCGCTCCGCCGCGAGCTGGTCGAACGAGACTTCCGACGCAAGCCGCGGGTGGTCGAGTGCCACCATGCCCAGGTAGCCCTCGGAAAACAGCGGGATCCGGGCGACGCGCTGGGAGCTGATCAGCGGGGACGCGATGAACGCGTCGATCTCGCCGCGGCCGAGCTGGTCGGCCGCGCGGTCGACGTCCAACGGCCGGACCGTCAGCGTCACGCCGGGCGCGCGAGACGGCAGCGCCGCCATCAGGCGCGGCAGCAGCGAGATCTCCCCCAGGTCCGACAGGCACAGCGTGAACGCCGCCCGGGCCGTCGACGGCGAGAACGACTTCGCGCCGCTGACCGCCGTCTCGATCTCCGACAGCGCGCTGTGCAACGGCTCGTAGAGCGCGCGGGCGGTCGTCGTGGGCACCAGGCCGCCGCCGGTGCGGCGGAACAGCTCGTCGGAGAACCGGCGCCGCAGCTTCTGCAGGCTGTAGCTGATCGTCGGCTGCGTGACGTGCAGCGACTCGGCCGTCGCCGTCACGCTGCGGGTCTCGTACAGCAGCACGAACGTGCGCACCAGGTTCAGGTCGAAGTCCGGCATATCGATCCCATCGATGAAGCAACGAGCCAACATCTATTGGAACACGGCCGCGGCGCTCCATAGGGTCGGTCCGACTTCAAGGAGGCACCGATGCCCACCGCCCGCCGGCTCGCCCACGAGTTCCTGGACCGCCGAGGCCTGACGACCATCTTCGGCAACCCCGGGTCCAACGAGCTGCCGTTCCTCGCCGAGCTGCCGGAGCACTTCCGGTACGTCCTCGGCCTGCACGAAGGCGCCGTCGTCGGGATGGCCGACGGCTACGCCCAGGCGACCGGCCGCCCGGTGCTGGTCAACCTGCACGCCGCTGCCGGCTCCGGCAACGCGATGGGCGCGCTCACCAACGCCGTCTACTCCCGTTCTCCCCTGGTGCTCACCGCCGGCCAGCAGGTCCGGACGGCGATCGGGCTGGAGGCGATGCTCGCCAACGTCGAGGCGACGCAGCTGATGCGGCCGCTGGTCGCCTGGTCGGGTGAGCCGAGCTGCGCCGCCGACGTCCCGCGTTCGCTCGCCCAGGCGGTGTTCGAGGCCGAGCTGCACCGGCGGCCGAGCTACCTCTCGGTGCCCTACGACGACTGGGCCGTCGAACTGACCGAAACCGCGACGCTCGACCGGCAGGTCCACAAAGGTCTCGCACCGAGCGAAGCCCAGCTGGACGACCTCGTCGGGAGCGTTGCCGCGGCGAAGAACCCGGCGCTGGTGCTGGGCGGTGACATCGACGCCACCGGGCTCTTCGACCGGGCCGTCGCGCTGGCCGAGCACCTCGGGCTGCCGACCTGGGTGGCGCCGTCGCCGCACCGGCTGCCGTTCCCCCACCGGCACCGGCTCTTCCGCGGCGTGCTGCCCGCCGGCATCGCGCCGGTGTCGGCCGCGCTGACCGGGCACGACCTCGTGCTGGTGCTCGGCGCGCCGGTGTTCCGCTACCACCAGCACGTTCCCGGCGCGTATCTGCCCGAGGGCACCCGGCTGATCCAGGTCACCGACGACTTCGGCGCCGCGGCCCGCGCGCCGATGGGCGAGGCGCTGGTCGCCGATCCTGCGCCGGTGATCGAAGCGTTGCTGGCGAAGATTCCCGCCAGGGAGGCCCAACTCGGCTACGTCGGGAACCCGGAGCCGAAGACCGGCGGGAAGGCGCTGCACCCGGAGCAGGTGTTCGCCGCCCTGCGCGCCACCCAGGCCGACGACACGCGCTACGTCGTCGAGTCGACGTCGACGAACTCGGCCTGGTGGCGGCAGATGGACCTGCGCCGCGAAGGGTCCTACTTCTTCCCCGCCGCCGGTGGGCTCGGCTTCGGTCTGCCCGCCGCGGTCGGCGTCGCGATGGGCAGCCCGGACCGCCCGGTCGTCGGCGTCATCGGCGACGGCTCGGCCAACTACGGCATCACGGCGTTGTGGTCGGCCGCGCACTACCGCGTGCCGGTCACCTTCGTGATCCTGCGCAACGGCGTCTACGGCGCCCTGCGGTGGTTCGGCGAGCTGCTCGGGACGCCGGACGTGCCCGGCACGGAAATCCCCGGGCTCGACTTCACGGCCATCGCCGCCGGTTACGGCGTCGAAGCCACCACCGCCCGCGACGAAGACGACTTGCGTGCCCAGCTCAAGACGACCCCGGACGGCCCGCGGCTGATCCAGGTCGACACCGAACCGACCACACCGGAGTGATCATGACTCTGCTCGATGAGCACTTCGTCCGCGGCACCGGCGGCACCCGGCCGGTCGTCGAACCCGCCACCGGGGCGATCCTGGGCCGGGTGGGCGTCGCGACGCCGGCGGACGCCGCGGAGGCCGCCACGGCGGCCGCGAAGGCCCAGCGCGACTGGGCCCGGCGCAAGCCCGCCGAACGCGCCGCGGTGCTGCGCCGCGCCGGCGAGCTGTGGGAGACGCACGCCGCCGAGGTGCAGGACTGGATCGTCCGCGAAGCCGGTTCGACGCGGCCCAAGGCCGGGATCGAGACCGAGATGGCGGCCGGGATCTGCTTCGAGGCCGCCGCTCTGCCGACGCACCCGCTCGGCGAGGTGCTCAGCACCGGCGAACCCCGCTGGTCGCTGGCCCGCCGCGTCCCGGCCGGCGTGGTTTCGGTGATTTCGCCGTTCAACTTCCCGCTGATCCTGGCCATCCGCTCGGTGGCGCCCGCGCTCGCGCTCGGCAACGCCGTGCTGCTCAAGCCCGACCTGCGCACGGCGGTGTGCGGCGGGGTGAGCATCGTGCGCGTCTTCGAGAAAGCCGGGCTGCCCGAGGGCCTGCTGCACCTGCTGCCGGGGGACGCCGGCGTCGGCGCCGCGGTGGTCGACGCGCCGGAGGTGTCGGTGGTGTCGTTCACCGGCTCGACCGCGGCCGGGCGGAAGGTCGGCGAAGCCGCCGCGCGCTCGCTCAAGCGCGTGCACCTCGAACTCGGCGGCAACAACGCGCTCGTCGTGCTGCCGGGCGCCGACGTCGCCAAGGCCGCCTCCGCCGGCGCGTTCGGCTCGTTCCTGCACCAGGGCCAGATCTGCATGACCACCGGCCGGCACCTCGTGCACGAGTCCCAGGTGGACGAATACGTCGAAGCCCTCGCCGAGAAGGCGCGCCGGCTGCCGGTCGGGAACCCGGCCGAGGGCGACGTCGCGCTCGGCCCGATCATCGACGACCGCCAGCTCGCGCACGTCACCGACGTCGTCGACCGCAGCGTCGCCGCGGGCGCGCAGGTGCTCGCGGGCGGGAAGCCCGACGCGCCGTTCTACCCGCCGACCGTCCTCTTCGGACTCGACGACGCGAGCCCGGCCTGGCGCGAGGAGATCTTCGGCCCGGTCGCGCCGGTGCGCGCCTACCGCGACCTCGACGAGGCCGCCCGGCTGGTCAACGACTCGGAGTACGGCCTGTCGGTCGGCATCCTCGGCGACGTCGGCACGGCGATGCAGCTGGCCGAGGAGGTCCGCTCGGGCAAGGTGCACATCAACGAGCAGACCGTCGGCGACGAGCCGACCGCGCCCTTCGGCGGCGTCGGCGACTCCGGCAACGGCTCCCGCTTCGGCGGGGCGAAAGCCAACATCGAAGCCTTCACCGAGACCCAGTGGCTGACCGTCCGCGCGGACATCGCGCCCTACCCGTTCTGAGGAGACGACCATGACGACGTCCCGTGGCCCGTGGACGGCGGTCCTCTGCTGGCTGACCGTCCTGCTCGAGGGGTACGACCTGGTCGCGCTCGGCGCCACCATCCCGACCCTGCTCAAAAGCGGCTACCTCGGCTTCACCGCGGCCGGCGCGACGGTGGTCGCGACGGTGTCGCTGATCGGCGTGGCCGTCGGCGCCGCCGGCCTCGGCCCGCTCACCGACCGGTTCGGCCGCCGCGTGCTGCTCATCGGCTCGGTGCTGTTGTTCTCGCTGTTCACCCTGCTGACGCCGCTCGCGCCGAACGTCGCGACGTTCGGGATCTTCCGGTTCGTCGCCGGGCTCGGGCTCGGCGCGTGCATGCCGGTGGCGCTGACCGTGATGTCGGAGAACCTGCCGGCCCGGCGGCGCGCCAGCGCGAGCACGTTCACCATGACCGGCTACCACGTCGGCGCGGTGCTGACGTCAGTGCTCGCGCTGTCCGCGAAGGAGGACTGGCACCTGCTGTTCTACGGCGGCGGGATCGTCGGCCTGCTCGCCGTGCCGCTGATGTGGTGGAAGCTGCCGGAGTCCGCGGCCTACCTCGCGGCGCGCGAGACGGCCGAGCGCGTGGGGTTGCGCGACCTGCTCGGCGGCCGGTTCCGGCGGATCAGCATCGCCGTGTGGACCGGTTCGTTCATGGGCCTGCTGCTGGTCTACGGGCTCAACACCTGGCTGCCGCAGCTGATGCGCACGGCGGGCTACCCGATTTCGACGTCGATCACGCTGCTGCTGGTGCTCAACATCGGCGCGGTGCTCGGGCTGGTGCTGGCCGGCACGATCGCCGACCGGTTCGGGATCCGCCCGATCGCCCGGATCTGGTTCGGCGCCGGAGCGGTGCTCCTGGCGGCGCTGAGCCTGCGGATCGGCAATGCGTTCGTGCTCAACGCAGTCGTGCTGCTGACCGGCGTGTTCGTGTTCTCCGCGCAGGTGCTGATCTACGGCTACGTCGCGCAGGCGTTCCCGGCGCACGTCCGGGGCACCGCGCTGGGGCTGACGTCGGCGGTCGGCCGGCTGGGCTCGATCCTCGGGCCGTTCGTCACCGGGGCGCTGGTCACGGCCGGGATCGCGTATCCGTGGGGCTTCTACTTCTTCGCCGTCGTGGCCGTTCTGGGGCTGGGCGCGATGGTGCTGCTGCGCGGGGGAACGCCGGCCGAGGAACGGTTGACGCCGATCTCCGCCGGGTAACCGCCGAGGATCGGCCACCCGAGGAGGAACGATGTCGCAGCCCCACGACGAAACCGGCGAAGTGGACTCGAGCGGGAATCCGGTCGAGGAGCCACCTCGCCGTGCAGAGCCCGACGGGCCGCTGGAAGACGAAGACGCGAAGGCGCGGCCGGGACATCCGGCCACGCAGGAGAACTTCCGCGGCGGCGACTAGACCGTGTCCTCCGGACGGCGGCGCCCCAGCGTCGCCTCCGGGTGCTCGGTGCGGCGGTCGGAGTCGCGCAGGACCTCGCGGGCCTGGCCCTCGGGGTCCGCGCTCTCGACGGCCTGTTCTTCGGGCAGCAGTTCGGCGCGGGTTTCGGTGCGGTCGGGCGTGTCGTCCATGGTCGACGGGTACCCGGTCCGGACCGGTCTCAGACACTCAGCCAGCCGACGGCGAGCGCGATGACCAGGCCGGCGACCATGAGCACGAGCACGCCGGTGAGGATCAGCCACAGGACCGGCATCGCCTTGGACGGCATCGGCTGCGGGTGCGAAAGGCCGGACGTTTGGGCGGAGTCGGGCGGGGTGCTGCCCGGGGGCACGCCGCCCCCGGGCTCCAGGTCCGGGGTCCGGCGTGGATCCGGATCCGGCGGTTGGGCGGTCATGGGATACGTCCTTCCGTCGCTTCCGCGGCGGGTGCCCGGCCGGGGGCCGGGCAAACCCCGGCTCCCTCCCGCGGGCGGCGGTTGCCGGCCGTGTTTCGGCGCAACCCGGCCGGGCCGCCCCCGACAACCCCCGCCTCACTCCCGCGAACGCCGGCTACCAGCCGCATCCCGGCGCAGCTGGTCCGTCTGAGCCGAGATCTCGCCGAGCTGCTCGGCCAGGCCGGCGTGCGCGCCCCTCAGGTGTGGCTGGGCTGCGGCCAGCGGGGGGAGCAGCATCGCCGGATCGTCGTCGCCGAGGGCTGCTCCGAGGCGGTCCGCGCTCTCCTGGGCTGCCGGGCCGAGGCCGTCCAAAGCGCTGACGCGGCCGGCCAGCTGGCGCAGGATCGCCGAATTGCGGCGGGCCCAGTCCGCGACCGCCCGGTCGCCCGCGCGGCGGTCGCGTTCCGCGTCCACC
>NZ_JBSGJD010000177.1:0-20743 GCF_053605405.1 Amycolatopsis sp. NPDC003861 | reverse complement strand
CCCAGGATCAGCAGCAGGCCACCGATCACCCAGTTCGCCTCACGCGGCCGCCGGAACGCCCCGGTGAAGAAGATCCGCAGCATGTGCACGGCCATCGACGCCACGAAGATCAACGCCGCCCAGTGGTGCAGCTGCCGCATGAACAGGCCACCACGGACGTCGAAGGAAATGTCCAGCGTCGTGCGGAACGCCTGCGACATCTCCAGGCCCTGCATGTTCTGGAAACTGCCGTGGTAGACGACCTCCTGCATCGAGGGGTCGAAGAACAGCGTCAGGTACACCCCGGTCAGCAACAGGATGATGAAGCTGTACAGCGCGATCTCGCCCAGCAGGAACGACCAGTGGGTCGGGAACACCTTGTTCATCTGGTGCCGCAGGCCCTTGGCCAGGTGATACCGCTGGTCGGCGTTGTTCGCGGCCTCGCCCAGCGCCTTCTCCACCGGGCTCGACCCCTTGGTCGGCGTGGTGAGTGAACTCATCGGCGCCCCGCTCCTCCCGGTCTGTCCCCTGCTTCCGACCGTGACACCGGGAGATCGATACCGCAACGACAGCTCGTCGTTTGCATCGACTGTGAATCGCTCATCGGCCGTTCGAAGTGCCGGACCGCGGCAGGAATCGTAGGCTCGTCGAAACAGCGCATCTTTTGTGCATCGGGAGGTGGCCTTGGCCAGGGTCTTTCGCTCGGTCGTCCGGTCGGCGGTCGAGGAGGTCTTCGCCTGGCATGCCCGGCCGGGGGCGATCACGCGGCTCACCCCGCCGTGGCAACCGGTGCGCGTCGGCGCGGAGGCGCCCTCCCTGCGTGACGGCACGGCCAGGCTGCTCCTGCCCGGCCGCGTGCCGTGGGTCGCGGCGCACGAAGCGGACGGCTACCGGCCGCCGCACCAGTTCGTGGACCGGCTCGCCTGCCCCGTGCTGCGGTGGCGCCACACGCACCGCTTCGACGCCGACGGCCCCGGCCGGACGGAGGTCACCGACCACGTCGACACCCCGGTGCCCGAAGCGTTCCTGCGCTCGATGTTCGCCTACCGGCACCGCCAGCTGGCCGCCGATCTGGCCGCTCACCGGCGTTACCGGCACGACCCGCTGACGGTCGCGGTGACCGGCGCGAGCGGTCTCGTCGGGACGGCGCTGACCGCGCTGCTGACCACCGGGGGCCACCGGGTCGTCCGGCTGGTGCGGCGGCCCGCCGAATCCCCCGGCGAGCGGACGTGGCAGCCGGAGGCACCCGCGGCCGACCTGCTCGCCGGCGTCGACGCGGTCGTGCACCTGGCCGGCGCCTCGGTCGCCGGCCGGTTCGACGAGAGCCACCGGCGGGCCGTGCGGGAGAGCCGGATCGAGCCGACGCGGGCGCTCGCGGAGCTGGCCGCGCGCACCGCCGGCGGCCCGGCGGTGTTCGTCTCGGCGTCCGCGGTCGGCTACTACGGGCCGGACCGCGGCGACGCGGTCCTCACGGAGGAAAGCGAGCGCGGGCAAGGGTTCTTGGCCGACGTCGTCGCCGGCTGGGAGGCGGCCACCGAACCGGCGTCGGCGGCCGGGCTGCGCGTGGTCCGGGTCCGCACCGGCCTGGTGCTGAGCCCGCGCGGCGGCCTGCTGCGGCTGCAGTACCCGCTGTTCGCCGCCGGGCTGGGCGGCCCGCTCGGCACGGGGCGGCAGTGGATGCCGTGGATCGGGATCGACGACCTGACCGACGTCTACCTGCGGGCACTGACCGACTCCGTCCTCAGTGGACCGGTGAACGCGGTGAGCCCGCACCCGGTGCGCAACGCGGAGTACACGCACACGCTGGGAACCGTGCTCAGGCGGCCGACGCTGCTCAAGGTGCCGCCGATCGGCCCCCGGCTGCTGCTGGGCGAGGACGGCGCCCGCGAGCTCGCGTTCGCCGACCAGCGCGTGACACCCCACCGGCTGACCGAGGCCGGCCACGAGTTCCGCCACCCCCGCCTCGCCGATGCGCTCGGCCACCTGCTCGGCACCGCGACCATGCCCACGTCCGGCTCCGCCCCCTCGCCCGCCTCCCCCTCGCCCGCCTCGCCCTCGCCCGCCTCGCCCGCAGGAGAACCGGTATGACGACGCTGCCCCGGCCCACCCCCGCCCCGCTGGCCCTGGCCGGCTTCCTCGCGGCGGTGACCGCCGTCGCCGTCGTCGGCAGCCTCGCCGCGACCCGGTCACGCGCTGTCTACAGTGGACTCGCCCAGCCGCCCTGGGCGCCCCCGTCCTGGCTGTTCGGTCCCGTGTGGACGGTGCTGTACCTGCTGATCGCCGTGTCCGGCTGGCTGTTCTGGCGAGCCGGCGGCACCCGCCGGGAATTCCGCTGGTACGCGGCCGGGCTGGTGCTGAACGCGGCGTGGACCCCGCTGTTCTTCGCCGCCGGCGCGTACACCCTGGCCCTGGTGGAGATCGTCGTCCTCGACGTCGTCATCGCCGGAACCCTCGTGGTGTTCCGGCGCCGCTCGAAGGCGGCCGCCGCGCTCCAGCTGCCCTACCTGGCGTGGACCCTGTTCGCCACCGCCCTCAACGCGGCGATCGTCGTCCTGAACCCGTAGCTCGTCGTCCGCCTCACCTGGTGGCCGCGAGCACGCGGCGCACCTCGTCCGCGCCCAGCACCACGGGGGAACGCAGCGATCCGACCTCGCCGATCTCGATCTCGACGACGTCGTCCGGGCGCAGCCCGAGGTCGAGGCCCGGCACGACGGACGTGCCCGTCGAGAGCACCGCGCCGTCGGGGAAGTCGTTGTCACGCCACAGGTACTCGACCAGTTCAGCCGGTTCGCGGTTCAGCTGCGAGGTATTGGCTTCGCCGGCGAACACCTCGCGGCCGTCGCGCAGGATGCGCATGCGGAGGTCGAGGGACAGCGGGTCCGGCACCTCCCACACCGGCCGGACCCGCGCCGACACCGCGCACGAACCGGTGTAGATCTTGGCCTGCGGCAGGTACAGCGGGTTCTCGCCTTCGATGCTGCGGGAGCTGACGTCGTCGACCACCAGGTACCCGGCGGTCTCGCCGCCGCTGGTCAGCAGCAGGCCGAGTTCCGGCTCGGGGACGTTGTTGGCGGAGTCGGCGCGGACGGCGATCGGCTCGCCGTCGGTGACCACCCGCCAGGCCGCCGACTTGAAGAACAACTCGGGCCGCTTCGCGCGGTACACCCGGGCGTAGACGTCCTCGTCGGCGCTTTCCTCGCGGCGCGCCTCCTCGGACCGCAGGTAGGTCACCCCGGCCGCCCACACCTCCATCCGCCCGTCCAGCGGCGGCAGCAGGCGCACCCCGGCCACGGGCACCGGCTCCCCCGCGGCCTCGGCCAGCTCGCGGATCTCCGCCACGGGGCGGCGCAGCAGGTCACTCATCGACGCCACCGCGAGCGGCCGCAGCTGCTCCTCGGTGAGCAGGCCGACGCGGATCTCACCGGTTCCGCCGGCGAATCGCACCAGGTGGCTCATCGCACCTCCTCGTCCGGGGTCGAACCTACGGAGTGCGGAGCGCGGCGGTCAATGAGTGCCCGGACGGCTGTCCGGCCACCGCGAGGAACCGGCCACTCCGGCGCTGCGCCGGGGCGTGGCCACCGCGCCGCGGGCCGGATCGGCGAGCGTCGGGACGAGCCCCTGCTCGGGCTGGTCGAGACGCTGCCGTGCGGTCCGGAGAACAGCAGGGCGGGCTGGACGGGCCCGTTGCGTTGTGGGGGAGCAACGCAACGGGCCCTGGCGGGAGGGTGCAGCCAAGCCTCAGCGGACGCCGCCTCCGACGCTCTCGATGATGCGGAAGAAGCCCGCCTCCAGGTCGCCGTCGAGGGCGAGGCCGCCGACTTCGCCCTCGTAGCGCGTGCGCCCGGCGACGAGGACGCCCACGCGGTCGCAGATCTGCGCGATCTCGGACAGCTGGTGGCTGGAGATCATGATGGTGACCCCCGCGCCGGACAACGACCGGATCAGCGCGCGCATCTCGCGGATGCCGATCGGGTCGAGGCCGTTGGTCGGCTCGTCGAGCACGATGAAGCGCGGGCGCACGAGCAGCGCGATCGCGATGCCGAGCCGCCAGCGCATGCCCAGGGAGTACTGGGAAACCCGGCGCTCGCGCACCCCGGTCAGCTGGACCTGGTCCAGGACCGCGCCGATCCAGTCTTCGGAGACCCCGCGCAGCCTGGCGTGGATGCGCAGGTGCTCCCGGGCGTTCAGGTGCGGCCACAGCCCGGGTGCCTCGACCAGCGCGCCGACCTCGGTGAGCAGGCGCCGGTCGTACGGGCGGCCGAACAGCCGGATCTCGCCGCTGGTCGGCCGCTGCAGGCCGAGCACGGTCTTCATCAGCGTGGTCTTGCCGGCGCCGTTGGGTCCGAGCAGCCCGTAGACCTCCCCTTGGCGGACCCGCAGGTCGGCGCCGTCGAGGGCCCGGTGGGCGCCGTAGTGCTTGTGCAGCGCGGAAATCTCGAGAGCGAACACGATCAGACCTCCTTGCGGCTCAGGTGCCGGCAGCCCACCAGCAGCAGCACGGCCAGCAACGCCACCGACAACCCGACGGCCACCGGGATCACCCCGGTGTCGGCCAGCGGGCTGCCCGGGGGCAGCGCGATGCCGTTGGGACTGATGCCGGCCACCGGCAGGATCACCCGCATGGGCCAGGCGACCGGGATGGCGAACCAGAACACCTTGTCCGCGGTCAGCGCGCCGGCGAGCAGCCCGGCGACGCCGACGGTGATGCCGGGGCCGAGCCCCCACAGCACGGTGAACAGCAGGGCCAGCGCGGTGGTGGCCAGCCCGGCCAGCCACGGGAGGTACGCCGCCGCGGCGATCGTGCCCGCCACGGCACCCAGCTGGCCGTTCAGCACCGCCCCGCCGGCCAGGACCACCAGCAGCACGGTGCTCGACACCAGGCTCAGCACGGCGAGCGCGCCGAACTTGCCGAGGAAGTACTGGCGGCGCGGCACCGCGTAGGACAGCAGCAGCCGCCAGGCGTCACTGTCCGCGCGGACCGCGAGCGTGGCGGTGAGGCCGGCGCTCATCGGCACCAGCGCGCCCCAGAACTCCAGCGTCACCCGGCTGAACACCCCCCACGTCCGGCCGGAGCCGCCTTCGTCGGAGAACAGCGAGCCGAGGTAGAGCGGCACGGCGATCGCGATCGGCGCCAGGATCGTGTACCAGGGCAGGAATCCCCGCCGCATGCGCGCCAGTTCGGTGCCCACGACCGTCCACAGTGCCGGATGGTCCCGCAGTGCCGGTTTCCCGAGCGCGTCCGCGCCGGATGTCATCGCTTCTCCACTTCGCCGTTTTCGTTGACACCTGGTGGGTAGCGCCGAACGCGGCAGCGGTTCACGGCGATTCCGGCAACTGCCACGAACACTGCCAACCGGGGCCTCTCCACCCGGGCGCGTGGCAAGGTCGGTGCGGTGGACTACCAGGTGGAACCGGTCGCCATGGTGCGCGCACCGCTGCTTCCGGCCGGCGCGTACCCCACGGAACCCGGCGCACTCGGCCGGGCGATGGCCGATCCGCGGTTCCGGGAGGCGCTCTGGATCGCCAGCCCCTCCCTGGCCTCCGACGCGGACACCCTGTTCCGGGCGGGCGGCACGCTGCCGCCGAAGCGCCGCCGCGCGGTCGTCCGCGCGCTGACCCGCTACCTGATCCGGGCCACCTGCCGCCCGACGCCGTTCGGGGCGTTCGCCGGGGTGGGCCTGGCCCGGTGGGGCGGCAAGCTCGACGTCCGGCTGGGGGCGCCGCGGCGGACCGCGCGGCTGGACCACGGCGCCGTGCTGCGGCTGGCCGAGACCTTCGAGCGGGACGACCGGGTGCTGGCCGAGGTGCCCGTCGTCGCCGATTGCGCGATCCGCCGCCGCGGCGACCGGATCGTCTTGCCGCGTGCGGACGCCGACCTCTCGCTGCGGTGCACCGCCCCGGTCGCCCGCGTGCTGGCGACGGCCGCGACGCCGGTCCCGTTCCGGACGCTGTGGGACGACCTGGCCCGCGCCCACCCGGGTGTCGCCCCGGCGAAACTGCGCGAGTTCCTCACCTCGCTGGTGGCCCAGGGCGTGCTGCAGACGACGTTGCGGCCGCCGACGACGGCGCTCGACCCGCTGGCCCACCTCTGTGCGGTCCTGCCCGCGGCGCACCGCCCGGCGGACCTCGCCGGCGCGCTCGACCGCTACCGCGCGTCTCGCCTGGGCGAAGGCGTGGAGCCGTTGCGGGAGCTCTACGGACTGCTCGGCGTGCGCGCCCGGCAGCACCACGTCCAGGTCGACCTCGGCTGGGAGGTGGCCGGGACGCTGCCCGCCGACCTCGGCGACGAGCTGCGAGTCGCGCTGAGGGCCGCGTTCCGGTTGTGCCCGGCCTTTCCCGACCCGCTGGCGGACTACGCGAAGGCGTTCGAGCGGCGCTACGGCGACCAGGCGGTCCCGCTGCCGGATCTCCTGGACGGCTCCGGCGGTCTCGGGCCGCCTGCCGGGTACACCCGGCCGGCCCCGCCGGGCGACCGGAGAACCGCGCCGGTCGTCCCGGAGAGCGTGCCGTTCCTGCGGGCCAAGGTGCACCGGGCGCTCCGGGACCACGAGAGCGAAGTGGTGCTGACCGAGGCGGAGGTCGCCGCGCTGGCCGACCCCGACGGCCTGCCACCCCCGTCGGCCGACCTGTTCGTGGCCGTGGCCGCCCGGGCCGGTGACTGGCTGGCCGTGCTGACCCCGGTGAACGGGGTGACCCCCGGCGGTCGCACGTTCGGGCGGTTCACCCAGGTGGACGCCGGTTTCGCGGAACCGGTCCGCGCGCTGGCCGCCCACGAGCGGGCCGCGTCGCCCGGCGTGCTGTTCGCCGATCTCGGCTACGCGCACCCCGACGGCCACCTGACCAATGTCGCCCTGGGCGCCGGCGGCCACCCGCACCGCGTCTCGGCCGGGGGCGCCCCCGGCGACCTGTCACCGGCCGACCTGCTGGTCGAGGTGCGGGACGGACGGCTGCGCCTGCGGTCCGCCCGCGACGGACGGCGAGTGCTGCTGCGCACGGCCAACCTGCTCACCCCGGCGACCGCGCCGAACGCGGTGCGGTTCGCCAGCGAGGTCTCGGAGCAGGGGTACTGGCGGTTCGGCGAGATCTGGGGCGATCTGGCGCACTTGCCGTACCTGCCGCGGCTGCGCATCGGCCGCGTCGTGCTCCAGCCGGCGCGCTGGCTGCTGCCGGACACCGATTTCGCCGCCTGGCGCCGGGCGTGGCCGGTCCCCCGCCACGTCCACGCCGGAGTCGCCGACCACCGGCTGCTGCTGGACCTCGACCAGCCGGACCACCTGGCCGAGCTGGCGGCCCAGCGGGCCCGGGGCGCCTGGTACGTGGAGGAGGCCCTGCCCGCACCGGAGGAAGCCGCCTGCCAGGACGACGCGGGGCGGCCGCACCACCTGGAGGTCGTGGTCTCCCTGCGTACGGTGGCACCCGCACGGGTTCCGGCGGGCGATCCACCCGTCCCGCTGGCGCCGCTGCGCCACCCGGGCGAGGACGACCGCTGGTACTTCGCGCTCCGCGCCCCGGTGTCCCACCAGGACGAGGTGATCCGCGCGGTCGCCGCGGTGGTCGGCGAGTCGTGGTGGTTCAAGCGGACCGAGGATCCCGAGCCCGGACTGGGCGTCCTGCTGCACGCTCCGGATCCGGCCCCGCTCGTGCGCGAACTGGCCGTCCTGGCCCGCCGCGGCCTGGTCGCCGGGTACGCGCTGACGGAGTACCGGGCCACCGGCGACGAAGACCTCAAGATCGCCGACAGCCGCTCGCTGCTGGCGGCGGGGCTCCCGCGCGAGGAGCGCTGCGCGTTCACGGCGGACGTCACGTTGCGCGCGCTCGGCTTCACGACGGCGGAACTCGCTGAGATCTACGCGTCGGTGTGCCCCGGCGATGTGGCGAGCCGTCGCCGGCTCCATCGCGAAGCGCACCAACGGCGTTCCCGCCTGCGCGCGCTGCTCGCCGGCTCCGATGCCGGGTTGCGCGCTTGGGCTTCGACTGCGGAAGCTCGGTTCGCGGGGTTGCGCAAGCCGGACGGCCGGGCGTTCCTCGTCGACCACGCCCGCCGGTCCGGACTGTCCGGAGTGGACATCGCCGCGCTCGGCCACGGCCTGCGGGAGGTCACCGGCAGGGGCCCGGATGCACGGTGACGACCTCGGGCGCTCCCTGCTCGCCTCGCTGGCCGGGGCGCGAACCACCGGGCGGCCCGCGAGCATGGCCGACGGCCAGGTCGGGCTCGCCGTGGCACTGGCCGAACTGGCCGCGGCCGAACCGGATGCGGGCTGGGATCGGCACGCCCATGCCCACCTGCGCGCGGCGGTCGAACACCCACCCGCCGGCTCGTCGCTGTTCGGCGGCCTTGCCGGGCTTTCCTTTGCGCTGCAGCTGCTCTCGCGTGACGGGACGAGGTACCGCGGCGCCCTGCGGGATGTCGACCGGTTGCTCGCCGAGCGGCTCGATCTCGGCCGGCCCGGTTCCGTGCCGCCGCACCGCTACGACCTGATCAGCGGGCTTACCGGGGTGGCCGCCGCGTGGCTCGACCGGACCGGCTCACCCCTGCGGCGGCGGCTGCTGACCTGGGTCGTGGCCTGGAGCCGCCGTCCCTTCGCGGGACCGGTCGACCTCGGGATGGCGCACGGCGTCGCCGGGCCGCTCGCGCTGCTGTCCCTCGCGCCCGACCCGCCGCCCGGTGCCGCGGACGCCGCCGCGGCTCTCGTCGGCCGGCTCCGGGCCGGTGTCGTCGCGGACGACTTCGGGTCCGATGTGGACCATAGGCTTCCGGTCAGCGGGGTCCGGCTCTCACCCGGCTGGTGTTACGGCGGTGCCGGGGTCGCCCGGGCGCTGCAGCTGGCCGGCACCGCTTTCGCCGTCCCGGAATGGCAGGCGCTCGCCCTCGACCTGGCGCGGTCGGCGGCGCGGCGCCCGGGGCGCCCGGGCTGGGAATGGACCCTCTGCCACGGCCGGGCGGGGCTGCTGCACCTGCTCGACCGGATCCACCGCGACCTGCCCGGGCCCGACCCGCTGCTCAGCGCCCGGATCGCCGAGCTGCGCATCGAAGTAGCCGCCCGGTTCACGGCGAACCCGCCAACGGCCAAAGGGTTCCTGCGCGGTACCGCCGGCGTCGGGCTGGTGCTGCACGGCCTGGCCCCGGCGGTACCTCAGCGCTGGGCGCGCCTGCTCCTCACCGGGTGATCAGGGGCAGAACACCGTCGGCCGGACCGTCGGGCAGCCGGGGGTGCACAGGATGTGCGTCCCGTCCACCAGGGGCTCGGTTTCCGTCCGGTGTTCTTCGACGTGCACGTCCAGGTCGAACAGTTCGTCCTCGGGCACTGCCGTGGTCATCGGTGCTCTCCTCCCACTCGGATGTCCGCCCGGCGTTCCGCGACGCCGAGCTCCAGCCACCTCTCCACCTCGCCGGCCAGCGGGCCGGTCCGGTGGCCCAGCGAATCGAGTTCGCCGAGCACTTCGCCGGCGGGCCGGCCGTCGAGCAGGGCCCACAGCGCGGCCGCCGGCTCGGACAGCGCGCAGCCCGAACGCGGTCCGGTGACGCCGATCCCGCCGCGGTACCGCACGAGCGAAAAGTACGGGCTGCGCACCGGGCCGGCGCCGTGCAGCACGCAGCGCGGCAGTCCCGCGGCGACGTCTTCGGCCCCGTTGAGGACGGCGCGGGCGTTGAGGTGCCCGGCCAGCCAGAGCCGGCGGCGCACGAGCCGGCGGCCGGCCGCGGGATCGGCCTCCGGCAGGCCGAACGCCTCGCGGTGGTCCAGCACCCAGGCCAGGCCGGGCTGCCGCGCCAGCCGGCGGAACAGGAACTTCGGGGCGAAGTAGAGGTCGTCGAGCACGACCAGGGCCGCTTCGGCGGCGTTGCGCACGGCCTCTTCCGACGCGCACAGCGCCGTCAGCAGGTCTTCGGAGCGGAGCGCGCCCACCGCGTCTTCGGTGAGATTTCCCGCCCGCACCGAGAAAAGGGCGAGCAGCACGCGGCGCAGGAGCGTCCGGTCGAGCCGGTCCAGCAGCGCGCGTCCGGGCCCGGTCACCCGCACCGGCTCCCCCAGCACCAGCCGCACCACCGGCTTCCACCGGCTCGGCTCGTCGGCGGACAGGGCGTGCCGGTCGGTCGGATCGGCCGCGGCGGCCGCGAGTTCGGCCGCGTACTGCGCGATCCGCGGGGGCTCGACGACGGTGACGTCCAGGTCGGCGGCGGCCGCGACCCAGGCGGGCAGCTCGACCGGTTCCGCCGCGAGCACCAGGACGTCCAGGTCGGAGTGGACGTTGCCGAGACCGGCGGCCTGGCTGCCGGTCAGCACCACGGCGAGCGGCACCCCGGCCGGCAGGTCGTCGCACAACCGGTTCACCCGGTCCCGCTCCTCGCGGGTGAAGCCGCCGGTCACGCCGGCACTTCCTCGGCGAACCCGAGCCCGCGCAGCCCGGCGAGAACCGCCTCGACCGCCTCCGGGAGCGACCGCGACGACACCGTCAGCCAGCCGTGTTCCCGCGCGGCGGCGGCGTACCGCTCCTGCGCCCGCCGTTGGAACCGGACGAACGTCGGGCCGGGTTCGGCGCCGGTCAGACCGTAGTGCTCGACGAAGCCGAACGTCCCGTTCTTCCGGCGGCGGGCCTCTTCCGGGTCACCGGTGAGGAAGACGCCGAGGGACGGTTCGGCCCACCGGCCGAGCAACCGGCCGAGTTCCGCGCCGACCGGGTCGGGCCGGCCCGCGGTTTCGGCTTCGGCGAGCAGCAGGGCCTTGGTCGCGATCTTCAGGCCGTGCCCGTCCTGGATCACCACCTCGCCCCGGGCCAGCGCCGGCTCGACGACCAGGTCCCGGGCCAGCAGCTGCGCGGCGGTTTCGAGGAGCGCGGCCGCGAGCAGCGGCCGCGGCCGGTTCCCGGTCACCCGCACCGCGTCGAGTTCCCCTACCCGACCGACACCTTCGGCGCCGAAGTAGTCCGAGTCCTTGGCGGGCAACCGGTCGAGGGCGTCCGTCCCCGCGTAGAGACACCGGATGAGCGTGCCGTAGAGCCCGCCGAGCAGCCGGGCGCCGGGACCGGATTCGGCCGAGCGCAGGAAATCCTGCCACGACACCACGGAGACCTCGCGCCCTTCGGCGCGCAGCCGCCGGGCGAGGGCGGCGGCCAGCGTGGACTTGCCGATGCCGTCCATTCCGAGCAACGAAATGTCGAATCCCCTGGGCACGATCCCGACAGTACGCGCTCGTCCGGCGCCTCCGGCGGCGTCGCGGAAGGCTGGCAGGGTCTGCCAATCCGGCCGCCGGATCAGCGTTGCGCGAGGAGGACCAGGAGGGGCGGCAGCACGGCCAGCACGAGCACCGCCGCCAGGTTCGTGCGTCGGTACTGCGCGAGCAGCGCGGCGAACTCGCGCAGGAAGGCGCTGGGCACGAAGTAGGACGCGGTCCGCGCGCCGACGACGTTCAGCCGCAGCCCGAGCCGCCGGGACAGCACCGCCGTGCGGAACACGTGGTAGTTGTTGGTGACGGCCAGCACGGCACCGGCGCGGTCGTGCGCGGCGAGCACGGCGACGCTGTAGCGGAGGTTCTGCTCCGTCGTGGTGGCCTGGTCCTCCAGCAGGATCCGTTCCGCGGGCACGCCGGCCGCGCGGAGGTAGGCACTCATCGCCGCGGCCTCCGAAACCGTCTCGCCGGGCCCCTGCCCGCCCGAGACGACGATCACCGCGTCCGGTGCGGCCGCCCCGCGCAGGCATTCGGCGGCCCGGTCGAGGCGGCTCGCCAGCAGCGGTGGCACGCGATCCCCGAGCAGCCCCGAGCCGAGCACGATGATCGCGTCCGCTCGCACCCGGCGGCCGATCCGGCCGTACAGCGCGGAATACGCGAGCAGCGCCACGAACAGGAAAGCGAAGTAGCCGGCGACGAGCACCAGCGAAAGCGCGGCCGCCACGACCCACGGCCCGGCCCCGGCCGCGACGGCGACCGCGGCGAGCGTGAAGACGCCGAGCAGCGCGATCCCCGCCAGCAGGGACAGCAGGTTGGCGACGCTGTGGCGCTCGCGACGCCACATCACCACGCCGTTCGCCAGCAGCGCCCACGGCAGCACGAGCACGGCGAGGGCCGCGAGCGCGGCCACGATCACGAAGACGACGGTCTGCGGCCAGCCGGCCCCGGACAGCCTGCCGAGCAGCCAGAAGCCGCCCAGGACGACGGCGATGCCGAGCCAGATGGCATTTCCCAGGCGCCGGGGTTCCCGGCGCACCCGGAAACCGAAAACGAGCACGGCCGCCGCCGCGGCGATTCCCAGAACCATGATCCTCCGTCGACGTGGGCAGGCGATCATTATGCCCGTGCGCGCCGATCCGCCGCCGAGGAGGTGCGGCCGGGAATGGCCGGGAAATTCCCGGAGACCTTTTCTCCGGTCCCGCCGGAACCGCCGCGCCCGTCAGATCCGGATGGAGCGGGGACCGACCAGCATCGCTTTCCGGTCGGTCATGCGGGACCTCAGTTCGGACCGCCCGGAGACCCCCAGCTGCTCGTACAACCGCCGGAGCCGGCGGTACATGGACCGCTCCGAGCAGTAGAACTGCTGCGCGATCGACGAGATGCTGCTGGTGCCGCACAGCATCCGCATCAGCCGGCCGGCCTCCTCGGGGTCGAGGGTTTCCGCCTCCCCCGGCTCGCCCGGGGCCACCGGGGGCTCGGCGAGCTGCAGCCGCGCGGCCGGCCGGACGGCTCCGTCGCAGGCGGCGAAGACCGCACCGATCTGCTTGTCGGCCGGGAGCCGGATGTTCAGGACGCCGCTGGCGCCGTTGTCGATGGCGCGGAACGTCTGGTGCCCGTCGAGGTCGTTGACGACGGCGATGATCGGCCGCAGGCAGTGCCCGCGCCGCAGGGACCGCACGACGGCGACGTCCGGCTCGCTCGCCGCGGGCACCAGCACCGGTGTCCCGTCGGGCGGCAGCACCGCCAATACCGCGGGCTCGACGAATTCGAGCCGGATACCGGCCGCCCACCAGCCGTCACGATGGACATCCAGCGTGGGAGACAATCCGGAGTGCGCTTTGACCACCAGTTCGCGCAACGGATCCACCACAGGCCCCCATCCTGTTAGGCGTCAACCAAACCACCGTCCAACATAGCACTTCGTGTTCGCACTCCAAGTGGCATCCGAGTGAACCGGTACACGCTTTCACAATTGCGGATCTTTTCTACGGGCACGCCGGGAAGGACCGGTTCGCCGCGCAGCAGCCGTTTCCGCGCGACGGACCGTCCTAACTGGACCGACTGTGGTGGCCGGTGACCGGGAACCGTCGTGGTTCAGCCCTTTCCGCACAAGCCGAGGCCGGTGCTCAACAGGGCGCCCAGGCTCACCTGGCCGCCTTGGCTGCCTTCCTTGCGCAGCGCGCCGATTCCCGGCACACCGGCCTCTTCGGCCTTGTCGTTGAGCGCGTAGGCTTTCCCGTCCGCGCCGACGAACACGACCTGGTCGGCCCCGCGGCATTCGAGGGTGCCCCGGTCGACGGTCAACGGCCACAGGTAGCCGAAGTTGGCCTGGGTCACCGGTTGCCGGTTCGAGGTGGGCGGCGGGAGCGGGACGGCGGTGGTCGACTCGGGATCGCGCGCACCCGCGCCGCACGCGGTGAGGACGAGGACCGAAGCGAGCACGCCGGCGGAACACCGGCCGAAACGGGACATGAACGGCGACCTCATGATTTCGTCGGTTCGAGGGATTGCAGGAGGGCGACGTAGCCGTCCTCGAGGGTGGGCGCCACGAGTTCCGCACCCGGAGGCGGGGTGCCGACGAGGCGGTACACGGTGCCGGCCGGACCGGACACCGCGTTCACCACGGTGCCGCCGGACGGTGGTTTTTCGCTCTGCAACTGAAAAGTCCGGTCCGTGGCCGCGTCGGTCAGGCCGGCGGTCGTGCCGTGGTAGCGGACGCGGCCCCGGTCGAGCACGCAGACGCGGGGACAGGTCTGGGCCACGTCGTCGAGGATGTGCGTGGAGAGGATCATGATCCGATCGCCGCCGAGACCCGCCAGCAACGCCCGGAACCGCATGCGTTCCTGCGGGTCGAGCCCGGCGGTCGGTTCGTCGACGATGACCAGCCGCGGATCCCCGAGCAGGGCCTGGGCGATCCCGAGCCGGCGCTTCATGCCGCCGGAGAACCCGCCGATCCGGCGGTCGCGGTGTTCGTCGAGCCCGACCTGGCCGAGGAGGTCGTCGACCTGCGCGTGCCGGACGCCCTTGTCGTCGACCCCCTTCAGCAGGGCGAGGTAGTCGAGGAACTCCCGCGCGGTGAGGTCCGGGTAGAGCGCCAGTTCCTGGGGCAGGTAGCCGAGCATGCGCTTCACCGCCGTCCGGCCCGCCGACGTCGCCAGGTCGTGTTCGCCGACCAGGACCCGGCCCGACGTCGGGCGCAGGATGCCGGTGAGGACGCGCATCAGCGTGGTCTTGCCGGCGCCGTTGGGGCCGAGCAGGCCGGTCATCCCCTCGCCGATCCGCAGGTCCACCCCCGCCAGCGCGGTCTGCCCGCGGCGGTAGACCTTGCCGAGGTCCTCGATCACGATGTTCACCGGGTCGCTCCGTCCTGGGTGAGGTGGCCGTCGGCCCGCCAAACCGTCAGCAGCCTGGCCGCGAAGAAGAACACCGCCGCCGAGGTGAGCACCAGCACGACGTTGAGCACGGCCGCGCCGGAGCCGGGTGCCGGGCTCAGCACGCCGTCCAGCCCGCGGCCGGCCCAGATCCGGCGCGCGCCGAGCCACGCGACGGCCGGGTAACCCCCGAGCGGCGAAAGCACGGTGCCGGTCGGCGAGGGCACGGGCACGAACGACGGGGACAGCTGGGTGGCCCAGAACCAGAGCGCCACCACCAGCACCCGGGCGACGACGACGGGCATCAGCAGCCCGAGCAGGCCGGCGAACGTGGTCATCGCCAGTGCGGCGGGCAGCAGCACGGTGAGCACGCCGAGCACCGCGTGCGCCAGGGGCGCCCCGCTCCCCGACCGGACGCTCACCGCGGCACCGATCAGGACGACGACGGCGGCCACCGGCACGAGCGCCACCGCCAGCGCGCCGGCGAGCACGCCGGCCAGCCGCGTGGTCCCGCCGCCGGGCGTGGTGTCCAGGACTTCGGCGAGGCCGGGCCTGCTGTGCTGGCTGAGCCGCCCGGCGAGGGCGACGCCGAGGCCGGCGGTGGCGAAGGTGTTGACGACGAGCACGGTGGTGCCGATCCGGCCGGCCGGATCACCCTGCCCGGCGACCGCGGGCGACGACAGGGCCAGCAGGACGGCCAGTGCGGTGAGCGGCAGCAGCGCCAGCCACAGGACACGGCCGCGCGCGGCCATGCGCGCCTCGTAGCGGATCGAACCCTGCACCGCGCACCACATCGCGGTCATTCCCGGCCCCCTTGGAGCAGCCCCCGGCCGTCGGCCAGGAGGCGCGCCGCCGGAACGGCGACCGCGACGGCCACCACGAGCAAGGCGACGATCCGGACCACCGGGGCCGCGAACACCCGCTCGAACACGAAGAGCTCGGCGAACCACGCCGTCAGCACCACCGTGGACGCACCGGCCACCGAGCGCATCCGGGCCACGGACCAGGTGCCGACCGCGGCGAGCAGGACGCTGAAGGCGCCCACCGTCCCGAACCGGGTGACCGCGCCCGGGTCCGGCAGGAGGGCGGCCGCGAGGGCCAGCGCCCCCAGCGCCGTGGCCGCGCCCAGCAGGGCGAGCCGGCGGGCGAACGTCGTGCGCAGCGGGGTCGGGAGGCTCAGGTGGAGCTCGGCCGCGCGTTCCCCGCCGGCGATCGCGGCGGCCCCCAGGCCGGTGACCAGCGGGGGAACGGCCTGGGCGACCCAGGTGCCGGTGAACCCGGCGCCGCGCAGGCCCAGCCCGGTGCCGAGCACGACGGCGGCCAGCAGCGGCGGTGCGGCCAGGACGTGGCGCCCGGCCCGCTTCACCTCGTACCGCCACAGGTCTGCGTTGTGCATGCCCGGTACGTAGCGGGCAGCGACCGGGAGGTTCACGCGAGTTCCCGCCGGCCTTCCGGCAGCCGCAGCCGGCGGGCGGCCAGCACGAACAGCAGCAGCACGAGCGCGAGCGTCCAGGGGGTCGTGCCCCAGATCTGCGAGGCCACCGCGCCGACGCGCTCGGCGAGGCCGCCCCGCGCGAGGGTCGTCAGCGAGCCGAGGCACCACGCGGCCACCCCGGCCGCCGCCCCCACACCCGACGACCACCGGACCGCGCCGGCGACGGCGATGGCCGAGGCGAGGAGCGACTGCCCCAGCCAGCCGGTGACCAGGTCGAACACCCCGCCGCCGATGCCCGCGGCGTGCACGGCGACCGAGCCGGCCAGCGCGAGCAGCAGGTCGGCGGTCAGCACCAGCACCAGCCGGGCGGTGAACACCGTGACCGGGGACGTGGGGACCGCGAACAGCAGCTCCCCCCGCGGATCGCCGCGGCGGGACACGGTGGCGAGCGAGCCGAGCAGCGCGACCAGGACGACCGCGGCCGCGAAGTACCGGGATGCCAGCAGGGCGTCCGGGGTGATCAGCGCGATCACCACGGCCGCGGCGAGACCGCCGACGCTGAGCGGCAGCAGCGAACGCGGCATCAGCCGCAGCTGCCACCGGACCAGCAACCCGGTCGTGCGCCAGGACCGCGGGTGCTCGGCCGGCCGCGGCACCGGCTGTGACATCGGCTGTGACATCGGCGGCGACACCGGCCGCAATTGCGGCAGCAGCACGTCGAACGCGGGCGGGCGGGCGTCCGGGGCCAGCGCGGCCGCGGCCTCGCGGGTGGCCGCGGCGAGGCCCCGCCAGGAGTCCCAGCGCAGGTGGCAGGCGGCGCACGTGGCGAGGTGGCCGTCCGGCCGCGCGGCCCCGCGCAGTTCTTCGTCGGTGAGGTGGCTCATGGTGTGCTCCTGCGGACCGGTGACGGGCTGAGCCGGGCGCCCAGCTGCCGCCGTGCGTGCGACATCCTGCTTTTGACGGTGCCGACCGGGATGCCCACCGCGGCCGCCACTTCCGGGTAGGACAAATCTTCGACGAGCACCAGTACGAGCACCTCGCGCAGGTGCTCCGGCAGTTCGGTGACCGCCGCGGCGAGCGCCGACCGCTCCGCGCCGGCCAGCACCCGGTCTTCGACGCCGGGAGCGGCGTCCGGGACCGCGGCGGCCTCGTCGAGGTCGACCTCCACCACCGACGCGCGCCGCAGGCGGTTGTGCGCCTGGCGGCGGGCGACGCCGTACAGCCATCCCCGCACCGACGATTCGGCGCGGAAGCTGCCCGCCGACTGCCACACTGCCAGCCAGGTCTCCTGCAGGATCTCCTCGGCGACCCCGGCGTCGGACGTCAAGCGGCGCAGCAGGCGGAACATCCCGCCGCTGTGCCGTTCGTAGAGGTGGCGAAGAGCACGCTGGTCGCCGCCTGCGACGGAGGACATGAGCTGCTCATCCGACCACACGTAGACATGTGTAGCAGCTGGCCGTCCCGCGGTTCACGACTCACACGATCGGGTGAGCCGCCACCCCGGCTGCCCGACCGCCTCGTGACTGCCAGTTGTCCCGCCCGGCCTTGAGGCCGGTGTCCGCCTTCTGCGTTTGCTTGACGTGACGGGCCCCGGCCAAGGAGGTCCGTCCCCCAGGGGAAATCTCGCCCGGTGCGCGGACCCGCGCGCCGGTTCCGACCAAGGAGGAACCATGCCGACTATCGAGACCACCGCTCCGGCGATCGGCGACGTCGACCTGTTCGACCTCGACCTGGAGGTCGGCGTCGAGAAGATGAGCGTCACGCCGGCGATCACGAGCATCTCGCTGTGCACCCCCGGCTGCACCAGCCCGGGCGGCGGCAGCAACTGCAGCTTCTGCTGCTGATCCCACCGGCGCCGGGCCGGGGACGCCCGGCCCGGCGCCGCCGGCGCTCGCCGGCTCGTCCGACCAGTCCGTCCGCACGGGGGGAACCCGATGGATCCGCTGTTCCGCGCCTGGCCCGCCTTCCTGGTCCGGTCGCCGTTGCTCGCCGAAGCCCCGCGGGCCACCGCGGACACCCACGCCGGCATCGTGGCGGCCGCGGCCGCCGACCCGCTGCTGACCGAGGCGATCGAGCTCGCCAGCCCCAGCCTGGCCGCCGTGCTCGCCCGCGTCGCCGGCGGCGGAACGGCGGGCCTGAAACCGAAACAGCTCCGCCGCGCCGCCCTGTCCGTGCTGCGGTACGACATCCGGATGCGCACGCGGCCGACGCCGTTCGGGCTGTTCGCCGGCGTCTCCTGCGGTGAGTTCGGCTTCCCGGTCCTGCGCCGCGGGACCGCCCACCGGCACCGCACCCACGTCGACATGAGCTGGCTGCTGCGGATCGTGCACCGCGCCGAAGCGGACCCGGACGTGCTGTCCGGGCTGCGCGTGCGCGCCCACCAGGCGCTGACCGGCCGCGGTGACCGCGTGCTCCTGGAGACGCCGTCCGGGCTGGGTGCCGCGCCCGGGCAGACCACCCGGACGATCGTGTCCGCGCGCCGCTCGCCCGTGGTTTCGGCCGCGCTGCGGGAGGCCGCCGCGCCGATCCCGGCCGCCGAGCTCGTCAGCCGGCTCGCCCGCCGGTTCTCCGACGGCGCCGAGGCGCCGGTGTGGCAGCTCGTGCGCGTGCTCGTCGAGCAGGAGCTGCTGCTCACGGACCTGCGGCCGCCGCTGGACGGCACCGATCCGCTGAACCACGTGCTCGACCGGCTGCCGGACGGCGACCTGCGCGCCCGGCTGCAGGAGCTCGACCGGCTGCGCGGGAAGTACGACACCCTCACCCCCGGCGAAGGCGGCACCGAACTCACCGGGCTGCTCGCCGCGGCCGGGCAGATCGAGGACTTCGAGACGCCGCTGCACGTCGACACGCGCGTCGACCTGCAACTCGGGCTGTCCGACGAGGTCCGCACCGAGGTCGAGCGGGCCGCCGAAGTGCTGTGGCGGCTGTCCCCGCCCCGGCTGGGCATGCGCCCGCTGCGCGGGTTCCACGGCCGCTTCCTCGAGCGCTACGGCGCCGACCGCCTGGTCCCGGTGCTCGAACTGCTCGACGCGACCCGCTCGCTGGGCGCCCCGGCCGGGTACGAGTGGCCGGAAAGCGAAGCCGCCCCCGAGGAACCGCGGGAGCCGTCGAGCACCCGGCGCGACCGCTTGATCAGCGAGCTGGCGATGGGGGCGCTGCGGTCGGGCTCCCGCGAAGCCGTCCTCACCGACGATCTCGTCCGCGAACTCGCGTACGACGAAGCGGACCCGGCCGACCTGCCCAACTCGTGCGAGCTCTACGTCCACGTCGTCGACCAGGCCGGCGGCGGCTTCCGGGTGGTCGTCTCCCCCAGCCCCGGCTCGCACCACGCGGGCGCGACGGCCGGCCGCTTCCACGACCTGCTGCCCGAGTGGCGCGACGGGGCCCAGCCGGTGCACGTCGACGGCGCGGTGCGCACCGACATCGCGTTCATGCCGCGCTCGGGCCGGGCCGCCAACCTCGCCCACACCCGGCCGGGCACCGGGCGCCGGATCACCGCCGGCCTGCCGGACGCGCCGGGCACCGAGGAGATCCCGCTCGGCGAGGTCGCGGTCGGCGCCACCTTGGAACGGCTCTACGCGGTGCACGTCCCCACCGGGCGCGAGCTGGTGCCGGTGCTGGCGAACATGGTGAGCCCGGCCGTGCAGGCCCCGAACGCGATCCGCCTGCTGTTCGAGCTCGGGCTGGAGGGGCAGCGGCTGTGGGAACCGTGGAACTGGGGCCCGATGGCGAACGCGCCGTTCCTCCCCCGGATCCGCTACCGCCGCACGATCCTGGCGCCGGCGACCTGGCGGCTGGACGGGTCCTCGACGACCTCGGCCCGCCCGAACCCGACCCCGCGACCGCCTACGACGAGCGGGACGCCATGCTCGGCCTGCTCGCCACGCTGCCCCGCAAGCAGCGCGCGGCCGTCGTGCTGCGGTACTACGAGAACTACTCCGACGCCGAGATCGCCGCCGTCCTGCGCTGCGGCGCGTCGACCGTGCGCAGCCAGATCTCGCGCGCCCTGACCACCCTGCGCCAAGCCGGGTTGAAGCACACCGCCGTCACCACCGGAGCCCCCGAATGACCCGCAGCGACCACGACACCGAGACGCTGATCCGGGACAGCCTCGACCGCCTCGCCGCCCGCGCCCCGGACGGCCACGCGGTGCGCGACGCGCTCGCCCGCGCCGGGCGGAAGCGGCGGCCGGCGACCCGGCTGGCCCTGGTCGCCGCCGCCGTGGTCGTGGTGGTCGTCGGCGTCATCTCCGGCACGCAGCTGCTGACCCGGCCGGACCTGGCGCCGGCCGCGAGCCGGCCGGTGCTCGGCTACGGCCCGGAGTGGCTGCCGGACGGCTTCACCGAGCAGTACCGCGAAGGCGGCCCCGGGCTCACCCCGCAGGTCCGGCAGTGGACGGCCGGCTTCGCCAAGGTCACGCTGACGGCGTACCCCACCGCCGACCCCGAGTGGTCGCAGACGGCGCTGCGGATCGCGTCCATCAAGGACCAGGTCCTGGTGCACGGCCGGGTCGCCATGCTCACCGGCTCCCGCGGCACCGCGGAGCTCACCTGGCTGGCCGACGAGCAGCACGTGCTGGTCGTGCAGGTCCTCGGGATCCCGGACGCCGGCGCGATCGCCCAGCGGGTCGCCGGCTCGGTCGCCACCGACCCGGTCGGCGTCCGCGGCGAGCTGCGGTTCGGCCCGCTGCCGGCCGGGCTGGCCGAACGTTCGACCGTGGTGAAGGGCACCGGCCCCGGTGACGCGGGTACCGAGCTGACCGCGGCGACCGACGGCCGGGCCGGGTCGGCCGC
>NZ_JBSGJD010000176.1:0-20808 GCF_053605405.1 Amycolatopsis sp. NPDC003861 | reverse complement strand
TGCCGCACCGGGGTGGTGTGTGGCAAGGCGGGTTCTAACCCGCCTTGCCACTCACGACGCGTCAGCGGTAGACCTCGAACTCGTAGATCCGGGCCGCGCCGTTGCCGTCGTTGGCCGGGGTGGTGACGTTGAGCTTCACGTACCGCGCCGACCGGGTCGCGATCGGGTGATACGTGCGGCTCGCCCGCGAACCGGTGACGGAGGCGACCGTCGTCCACGACGAGCCGTCGGCCGACGTCTGGATCGTGAACGCGCCGGTGTTCCAGCCGGTGGTCTCCCCGCCGAGGCCGGTGTGCTTGACCACGAACGCCGACACGTTCTGCGCCGAACCGAGGTCGACCTGCAGGTACTTCGTCGCGGCCGTGGTGCAGAACTTGCTGTTGTTCGCCAGGCTGCCGTCGACGGCCTTGGCGGCAGTCTCGGCCGAGTTGCAGGTGGCCGAGCCCGTCGCCGCCTTGCCCAGCGCCAGGTTCGTCCCGAGCTCCGGCGCGGCGGGCGGCGGCGTGAACCCGTCGTTGTACGACGGCGGGACATCCGCGGTACCCGTACCCCAGGCGCTCGGCGACGAACCCATCGTGTAACCCAGCGTGGCCGCGCCCGCGATGTCGCCGTAGCGGATCCACGACTTCGTCGTCGAGACGCCGTTGACGCTCACGCTCTGCACGTACTGGGCGCCCTGGCCCGCACCACTCCCGGTGATCTGGATGGTCCCGGACGGCCGGATGATCGACGCCGCCGGGAAGAGCGGGCCGTGCAGGGCCAGGACGTCCGCGCCCGGCGTGGCCGGGTACATCCCCAGCGCGGCGAAGACGTACCACGCCGAGGTGGCGCCGAGGTCGTCGTTGCCGGGCAGGCCGCCCGGGCCGGTGGTGAACGACTCGTTCATCACCCGCCGCACCGCCGAGCTGGTGCCCTGCGGATGGGCGGCGTAGTTGTACGCCCACGGCACGCCGTGCTCG
This sequence comes from Amycolatopsis sp. NPDC003861, assembly GCF_053605405.1. Taxonomy (NCBI): domain Bacteria; kingdom Bacillati; phylum Actinomycetota; class Actinomycetes; order Pseudonocardiales; family Pseudonocardiaceae; genus Amycolatopsis; species Amycolatopsis sp. NPDC003861. The sequence goes on along the minus strand of NZ_JBSGJD010000176.1, from coordinate 19,849 downwards.
GGCTCGTTGCCGATGTAGAAGTACGGCTGGGTGAGCCCGCCGTTGAGCTGGGTGAAGTGGTGGTCCAGCCGCTGGACGGCGGTCTGGCGGCCGCCCATCAGGTTGATCAGGCCCTGGTAGTTGTAGGGCACCATCCAGGTGTACTGCGACGGGTTGCCCTCGGTGTAGCCGCTGTTGCTCGACGGCACGACCGGCCACGCCCAGGTGCCCGTGCTGCCGCGCGGCTGGATGTAGCCGGAGTCGGGGCCGAACACGTTCTGCCACCACTGGGCGCGCTGCATGTAGGTGTTGTACTTCGTGGTGTCACCGACGGCCTTCGCGAACTGCGCCACGGCGAAGTCCGACGCCGAGTACTCGAGCGAGTCCGACGGGTCCTCGTAGACGTAGTGCCGGCTCAGGTAGCCGCTTTCCCGGCCGCGGATCGCCTGCCCCTGCGTGGTGCCGCCACTGGCGCTCTTGTCCATCAGCGTCAACGCGGCCGCGGTGTCGAAGCCGCGGACCCCGAAGGCGTACATGCTGCCGACGATGATCGGGCCGGGGTCACCGGTCATCACGAAGTGCTCGTTGCTGTTGTGCGACCACTTGGGCAGCAACCCGCCCTGCTGGCCGTCCAACACCATGGACTTCGCGATGTCGCTCGCTTCATTGGGCGCGACGAGCCCGATCAGCGCGGCCCACGACCGGTAGATGTCCCAGCCGGAGTAGTTCTGGTAGACGGTGTGGGACGCGGTGTGCACCGCCTGGTCGAACCCGCGGTACTGGCCGTTCGTGTCGCTGGCGATGTTCGGGTTCTGGAAGACGTGGTACAGCGCGGTGTAGAACTTCTGCAGGTCCGCGGTCGCCCCGCCGGTCACCTGGACGCGGTTGAGGACGGTGTTCCAGTTCGTGTCGGCCGCACTGCGGATCCCGGCGAAGTCGAAGCCGGGGCTTTCGGCGGCCACGTTCGCCTGCGCGTTGGCGAGGCTGACGAACGAGATGCCGATCTTCGCCTGCACGGTCGTGTTGCTCGACGTGTCGAAGGTGACGTAGCCGCCGGAGTTCGTGCCGCTGGTGCTCGCGGAACCGGCGTTCACGGTGCCGCCGAGCCAGGTGCCGAACCCGCTGGGCGCGCGGTCGAACTGGATGACGTAGAAGATCTGGTACGTCTTCGACGAACCGCAGAACCCGCCGCCGGTCACCGAACCGGTGAGCTGGCTGCCATTGATGGCGATCGACCCGCCGCGGCTGCCGGTGGCGCTGCGGCTGGTGTTGACGAGCAGCCGCGCGGACGTCGTGTTGGGGTAGGTCAGCTTCATGAAGCCGGACCGCTGGGTGGCGGACAGTTCGACGGTGGTGTTGTAGTTGTCGAGCTTGTTCTTGTAGTAGCCGGGCGCGGCCGACTCGCTGGCCTTGGTGTAGCGGCCCGCGTACCCGGTCCACCCGGTGCCCGGCGACGTCCCGATCGCGCCGGTGATCGGCAGCAGGCCGAGGTCTTCGTTGTTGGCGCAGCCGGCGCCGTTGAAGTGGGTGAGACTGAATTCTTCGATGCTCGTGTCGCTGTAGCGGTACCCCGACGGCGACGCGGTCGGGGTGTCCGGGCTGAACTGCACCATGCCGAACGGCACGACGGCGCCGGGGTAGGTGCTGCCGCCGGCACCCCCGGGCACCGGGTTGGGCGAGTTGCTGTTGTCGGTGCCGATGAAGGGATTCACGTACTGGGTGAGGGCGAGCGTCGCGGCGCCGGCTGGTGGCGCGGCCAGCCCCGCGCCGAGGAGCACCGCGGCGAGCGCGGCCGCGCGCACCCGGCCGGCCAATGGTCTGGACATGACCCTTCCTCTCCTTGTCGCACGCATTCCCGCCGGGCGACAACGTTGTCGGGCAAGCAGAACGGGTGGTGACAACGTTGTCAGCACGGGGCGAGCCGCGCCGGCAACGTCCAGGGGGTCGAAGTGGTACCGGAACTCGGTGGCACGACATGGTGCCACGGAAGGGTCTGTGCGCGGAAGCACCGAAAGTTCGTTGCGCGCCAAGCGGTTTCGCGACCGGACCACGCAGGCCCGGTGGACCGCCCCGGCCCGGCGCTAGGACCGGGAGGTCACCCAGTGGTCGCCGAGCGGGGTCGTCGCCGCTTCGCCGTTCGTCAGGTCCGCCAGCCAGCCCGCGAACGCGTCACCCTCCCCCGGCGCCAGGCCGATCTCGAAGCGGGCCAGGTCGTCGAAGCGGGTCGCGTGGAGGAGGTACGGCGACGCGCGCAGGTCGTTCTCCAGCCGGCCCGCGCGGTCGTAGCGCACCGCCACTTCGACCAGACTGAGACGCCGGTGTTCTAGTACACCAACAACTTCCACAGCGTCCGAAACGGACTGACCGTACGCGCGGATCAACCCTCCCGCGCCCAGCAGGACTCCCCCGAAGTACCGCGTCACCACGGCGACCGTGTCGGTCAGCTCCCGGCGGCGCAGCACTTCCAGCATCGGCGTACCCGCCGTGCCCGCCGGCTCACCGTCGTCACTGGACCGCCGGGTTCGCCCATCCGGCCCCAAAACGAAGGCGTGACAGTGGTGTCGCGCGCCCGGATCCGCGCGGCGGCGGGCCGCGATGAACTCGCGCGCGGCCTCTTCCGACGTCACCGGAGCGAGCGCGCAGAGGAACCGGGAGCGCTTGATCTCGATCTCGTGGACGCCGTCCCGAGCCACGGAGAGATAACGATCAGTCATCGAGCCAAGCCGCCATGCACCCAGCTTCCCACCCCGACCAGGGGTTCCACCAGCCGCCCCCGGCCACTTCGGACGGAAGTTTCCGCAGGTCAGCGGCGTTATAGCCCGCTGTGCGGGAGACCCGGCCCGACATATGGGACTACCCCGGGGGACGTCAACGCATGCGTGGCATTTCCCACCCGGGCGCAACGACGTATGTCGATAACAGCGAATTCACACTATCGTCATAAGACCCGGCGAACCCGGGAGTAACACCGCGCGCTCCGGACGGCCCCCACCACAGTGGCCGGCCTGTGCGCGCTCGCAGCACCCGACATGTTCGGCTGCCCAGCGTTGTGCGGCCTCCCAGATGATCGCGGCCGGTTTCCGAGCATCGGCGCTCGGCCGGTTCCTCGCGTCATCCAGCACCTCGACAACAGCAACTGTTCTCGACTGACCATCGCGGTCCCGGACCACTTCGTTAACCGGTTCAGCTCGAACCACCCGATGGAGTGAGTACCGGTCGCGCCAACGCCTTGGGAGGCGGCCAGCCGTGACCCACCGTGCCAGTTCCCTGCCCCCGTCCGGGGAGCAGCTCAGCAACGCCGAGGCCAAGGGCCTCTACCGGAGCGACTACGAACACGACGCCTGCGGTGTCGCCTTCGTCGCCGACCTGACCGGGCGCCGAGATCATGCGATCGTCGCCAAGGCCCTGGTCGCGTTGCGCAACCTGGAACACCGCGGGGCTCGTGGCGCCGAACCGGACACCGGCGACGGCGCCGGCCTGCTGATCCAGATCCCGGACGAGTTCTACCGCGCGGTCGTGGACTTCGAGCTCCCCGAGCCGGGCACCTACGCGGTCGGCACGGCTTTCCTGCCGCAGGACGAAAAGCGCCGCGGCCGGGCCATGACGACCATCGAGCGGATCGCCGCCGAGGAGGACATGCGCGTCCTCGGCTGGCGCGAGCTGCCGGTGCACACCGAGCACTGCGGGCCGACCGCGGCCGAAACCATGCCGCACTTCACGCAGCTGTTCCTCGCCGCGCGCCGCCCGAAACCGGAGCATTCGGACCCGCTGCACATCGAGCGCAGCGCGTTCTGCGTCCGCAAGCGCGCCGAGCACGAGCTCGTCGAGGACGACGTGTACTTCCCGTCGCTGTCCTCGCGCACGATCGTCTACAAAGGAATGCTCACCGAGCCGCAGGTCGAGCGGTTCTTCGCCGACCTCACCGACGAGCGCGTCACCAGCGCCATCGGCCTGGTGCACTCCCGGTTCTCCACCAACACGTTCCCGTCGTGGCCGCTGGCCCACCCGTACCGGTACGTGGCGCACAACGGCGAGATCAACACGTTGCGCGGCAACCGCAACTGGATGGACGCCCGCGAGGCGCTGCTGGAAACCGACCTGATCCCGGGCGACCTCAAGCGCGTCTACCCGGTGATCACCCGCGGCGCCAGCGACTCGGCGAGCTTCGACGAGGTCCTGGAGCTGCTCCACCTCGGTGGCCGCTCGCTGCCCCACGCCGTCCTGATGATGATCCCGGAGGCGTGGGAGAACCACCAGGAAATGGACCCCGCGCGGCGCGCGTTCTACGAGTTCCACTCGACGCTGATGGAACCGTGGGACGGCCCGGCGCTGGTCGCCTTCACCGACGGCAGCCAGATCGGCGCGGTCCTGGACCGCAACGGCCTGCGCCCCGGCCGGTACTGGGTGACCGACGACGGCCTCGTCGTGCTCGCCTCCGAGGTCGGCGTGCTCGACATCGACCCGGCGACGATCGTCCGGAAGGGACGCCTCGAGCCCGGCCGGATGTTCCTCGTGGACACCGTCGAAGGCCGGATCATCGAGGACGAAGAGGTCAAGACCGAACTGGCCACCGCGCACCCGTACGACGAGTGGGTCGACGCCGGGCTCGTGCACCTCGAAGACCTGCCCGAGCGCGACCGCGAGGTCCCGCTGCACGCCGCGCTCGTGCGCCGCCAGCAGGCGTTCGGCTACACCGAGGAAGAGCTCGAAGCCATCCTCGAGCCGATGGCCCGCACCGGCGCGGAGCCGATCGGCTCGATGGGCAACGACTCGCCGATCGCGACGCTGTCCAGCCGGCCGCGGCTGATCTTCGACTACTTCATCCAATTGTTCGCCCAGGTGACGAACCCGCCGCTGGACGCCATCCGCGAGGAGCTCGTCACCGCGCTCGGCACCCAGATCGGCGCCGAGCCGAACCTCCTGGAGGGCAACGCGGCCAGCTGCCGCCGGATCGTGCTGCCGTTCCCGGTGCTCGACAACGACCAGTTCGCCAAGCTGGTGCACGTCAACGACGACGGCGACCTGCCGGAGTTCCAGGCAGTCACCGTGCTCGGCCGGTACAACGTGCACGGCGGCGGCGACGCGCTGGTCAAGCGCCTCGACGAGATCCGCGCCGAGGTGTCGGAGGCGATCGAGGACGGCGCCCGGCTGATCGTGCTGTCCGACCGCGGTGTCGACGAGCACCACGCGCCGATCCCCTCGCTGCTGCTGACCGGCGCGGTGCACCACCACCTCGTCCGCGAGAAGACGCGCACGCAGGTCGGCCTCATCGTCGAGGCCGGCGACGCGCGCGAGGTGCACCACATCGCGTTGCTCATCGGGTACGGCGTCGCCGCGGTGAACCCGTACCTGGCGATGGCGACCGTCGAGGAGATGGCCCACCGCGGCCTGATCCCCGGCGTGACGCCGAAGCAGGCGACGCAGAACCTGATCAAGGCGCTCGGCAAGGGCGTGCGCAAGACGATGTCCAAGATGGGCGTTTCGACCGTCGCGTCCTACACCGGCGCGCAGATCTTCGAAGCCATCGGGCTCGGCGAAGAGGTCATCGAGAACTGCTTCACCGGCACGACGTCCAGCCTCGGCGGCGTCGGCTTCGAGACCCTCGCCGACGAGGTCGCGAAGCGGCACGAGTACGCGTTCCCGGCCGACGGCGTCCGGGCCGCCCACCGCGAGCTGGAGACCGGCGCGGACTACCAGTGGCGGCGCGAAGGCGAGCCGCACCTGTTCAACCCGCAGACGGTGTTCAAGCTCCAGCACTCCACGCGGTCCGGGAAGTACGAGATCTTCAAGGAGTACACGAAGGCCGTCGACGACCAGGCCGAGAAGCTGCTGACGCTGCGCGGGCTGTTCGACTTCAAGTACGGCAAGCGGGCGCCGGTGCCGATCGAGGAGGTCGAGCCGGTCTCGGAGATCGTCAAGCGGTTCGCCACCGGCGCGATTTCCTACGGCTCGATCTCGATGGAGATGCACCAGACCCTCGCCATCGCGATGAACCGCCTCGGCGGCAAGTCCAACACCGGTGAGGGCGGCGAGGACGCCGAGCGGCTGTACGACCCGGAGCGGCGCTCCGCGGTCAAGCAGGTCGCTTCGGGGCGCTTCGGCGTCACGAGCGAGTACCTCGTCAACGCCGACGACATCCAGATCAAGATGGCGCAGGGCGCGAAGCCCGGCGAGGGCGGGCAGCTGCCCGGCGCGAAGGTGTACCCGTGGATCGCGAAGACGCGGTTCTCGACGCCGGGCGTCGGCCTGATTTCGCCGCCGCCGCACCACGACATCTACTCGATCGAGGATCTGGCGCAGCTCATCCACGACCTCAAGAACGCCAACCCGAACGCGCGCATCCACGTGAAGCTCGTGTCGGAGGTCGGCGTCGGCACGGTCGCGGCGGGCGTCTCCAAGGCGCACGCGGACGTCGTGCTCATCTCGGGTCACGACGGCGGGACGGGCGCGTCGCCGCTGTCGTCGATCAAGCACGCCGGCGGCCCGTGGGAGCTCGGCCTGGCCGAGACGCAGCAGACGCTGCTGGCCAACCGGCTGCGCGACCGGATCGTCGTGCAGACCGACGGCCAGCTCAAGACCGGCCGGGACGTCATCGTCGCGGCGCTGCTCGGCGCCGAGGAGTTCGGCTTCGCGACCGCGCCGCTGGTGGTGTCCGGCTGCATCATGATGCGCGTCTGCCACCTCGACACGTGTCCCGTCGGGGTCGCGACGCAGAACCCGAAGCTGCGCGAGAAGTTCAGCGGCAAGGCCGAGTACGTCGTCAACTTCTTCGAGTTCATCGCCCAGGAAGTGCGCGAGTACCTGGCGGAGCTCGGGTTCCGGTCGATCGCCGAGGCCGTCGGGCACGCCGAGTTCCTCGACAAGCGCAAGGCGATCGAGCACTGGAAGGCGGCCGGGCTCGACCTGTCGCCGATCTTCCACGTGCCCGACATGGCCCCGGCCGGCCTGCGGCTGCAGCAGACGCTGCAGGACCACGGCCTGGAGAAGGCCCTCGACAACACGCTGATCCAGCTCGCCGAGGGTGCGTTGAACTCCGGGGACAAGGTGCGGCTGGAGCTGCCGGTCCGCAACGTCAACCGGACCGTCGGCACCATGCTCGGGTCCGAGCTGACCAAGCGGTGGGGCGGCGAAGGCCTGCCGGACGACACCATCGACGTCACCTTCACCGGGACGGCCGGCCAGTCGTTCGGCGCCTTCGTGCCGAAGGGCATCACGCTGCGGCTCTACGGCGACGGCAACGACTACGTCGGCAAGGGCCTCTCCGGCGGACGGCTGATCGTGCGGCCGCCGCGGGAAGCGCAGTACGTCGCCGAAGAGCAGATCATCGCCGGCAACGTCATCGCCTACGGCGCCACGAGCGGCGAGATCTTCATCCGCGGCAAGGTCGGTGAGCGGTTCTGCGTGCGCAACTCGGGCGCGCTGGCCGTCGTCGAGGGCGTCGGCGACCACGGCGGCGAGTACATGACCGGCGGCCGGATGGTCGTGCTCGGCCCGATCGGGCGCAACTTCGCGGCCGGCATGTCCGGCGGCATCGCCTACGTGCTGGACCTGCCCGCGCACCGCGTCAACCCGGAGATGGTCGACCTCGACCCGCTCGACTCCGAGGACGCGGACTTCCTGCGGGAAACGCTGGAGAAGCACTACGACGAAACGGAATCCGCGGTCGCGCGGGAACTGCTGGCCGACTGGGACGCGGGCGTCGACCGCTTCGGGAAGGTCATGCCGAAGGACTACAAGCGCGTGCTCGCCGCCCAGGTGCAGGCCGAACGCGACGGGCGCGACGTGAACGAGGCGATCATGGAGGCCGCACATGGCTGACCCCAAGGGCTTTCTGACCACCACCCGCGAAGAGCCGAAGCGGCGTCCGGTCGACCTGCGGCTGATGGACTGGCGAGAGGTCTACGAGGACTTCGCCACCACGAAGCTGCAGAAGCAGGCCGGCCGGTGCATGGACTGCGGCATCCCGTTCTGCCACCAGGGCTGCCCGCTCGGGAACCTCATCCCCGAATGGAACACGCTGACCTGGCGCGAGGACTGGCAGCAGGCGATCGAACGGCTGCACGCGACGAACAACTTCCCGGAGTTCACCGGGACGCTGTGCCCGGCACCCTGCGAAACGGCGTGCGTGCTCGGGATCAACGACGACCCGGTGACGATCAAGCGCGTCGAGATCTCGATCATCGACCGGGCCTTCGACGAAGGCTGGGTGACGCCGCAGCCGCCGACCGCGAAGACGGGCAAGAGGGTCGCGGTCGTCGGGTCGGGCCCGTCGGGACTTGCCGCGGCGCAGCAGCTCACGCGCGCGGGCCACAGCGTCGTGGTCCTCGAGCGGGCCGACAAGATCGGCGGGCTGCTGCGCTACGGCATCCCCGAGTTCAAGATGGAGAAGTCCCGGCTCGACCGGCGGCTCGACCAGATGCGCGCCGAGGGCACGGAGTTCCGGACGTCGGTGAACGCCGGCGTGGACATCACGGCGTCGGAGCTCACTTCTTCCTACGACGCCGTGGTGCTGGCCGGTGGCGCGACCGACTGGCGCGACCTGCCGATCCCCGGCCGCGAGCTGGCCGGCATCCACCAGGCGATGGAGTTCCTGCCGCCCGCCAACCGGGTCGCTTCGGGCGAGCTTGCGGAGTCGCCGTACTCCGCCGCGGGCCTGGACGTCGTGGTCATCGGCGGCGGCGACACCGGCGCGGACTGCGTCGGGACGTCGCACCGCCAGGGCGCGCGTTCGGTGACGCAGCTGGAGATCATGCCGAAGCCGCCGGAGGCGCGTTCGGACGCGCACCCGTGGCCGACGTACCCGATGATCTACCGGGTGTCCTCGGCGCACGAAGAGGGCGGCGAACGGCTCTACGCGGTGAACACGCAGGAATTCCTGGGTGACTCCGATGGCCGCGTGCGTGCGCTGAAGCTGGTCGAGGTCCGCAACGAGGGCGGCAAGTTCGTCCCGGTGCCGGGCACGGAACGCGAGCTGCCCGCGCAGCTCGTCCTGCTGGCGATGGGCTTCCTCGGGCCGCAGAAGCAGGGCCTGCTCGAGGACCTGGGTGTCGAGCTGGACGCGCGCGGCAACGTGGCGCGCGACAAGGCGTTCAAGACGAGCCTGGACAACGTGTTCGTGGCCGGCGACATGGGCCGCGGCCAGTCCCTGATCGTCTGGGCGATCGCGGAGGGCCGCAGCGCCGCGGCCGGCGTCGACAGCTACCTGACCGGCCGCGACGTCCTGCCCCGCCCGATCGCGCCGACGGACCGGCCGATCGCGTAAGACCCGGCGCCGGCGGAGGTGTCATCGTCGCCACCTCCGCCGGCGCTGTCCCACTTCTCAGTCGTAGTAACCCTTTTCGAGGTCGTCCAGCAGCCCCGGCTGCGTGGGCCGCCAGCCGAGCGACTCCTGGGTCGCCGCGGAGGAAGCCGGCTGGTCGAGCGCCAGCAGGCCCCCGAGGAAGCCGAGCTCTTCGGCGGTCACGGACGTGACGGGCAGCCCGGTGCGGCGGCCGACCACCTCGGCGACGTCCCGGATCCGCACGCCTTCGTCGCCGACCGCGTGCAGCACGGCACCGGCGGGAGCCTGCTCCAGCGCCAGCCGGAACAGGTGGGCGGCGTCCAGGACGTGCACCGCGGGCCAGCGCTGCGTCCCGTCGCCGACGTAAGCCGCGATGCCCTTCTCGCGCCCGATAGCGACGAGGCGGGCGATGAGGCCGTGGGCGTCGCCTTCGCCGTGGACCGAACGCGGCAGCCGGACCAGCGACGCGCGGACGCCCTCCTCGGCGGTCTTCAGGACGGCCCTGGCGACGTCTCCCCGACCGGACACCGGACCCGCGAAGACGGAGTCGTCCCGCTCGGTCGCCGCACGCCCGGGCACCATCGGCGTCCCCGAGGCGGCGACGAAGGGCTTGCCGGCCAGGACGGCGCTCATGGCCTCGACGGCGCGGGCGTCGGTCTCGATCGAGTCCTCGATCCGGGCGAAATCATGCCCGAAGGCCAGGTGGACGACGCCGTCGGCGCCCTTCGCGCCTTCTTTGAGCGTTCCGAGGTCGGTGAGGTCGCCGCGGAGGACGTCGGCGCCCATGGCCGCGACGACGCCGGCCGAGCCGTCCGACCTGGCCAGCCCGACGACCTCATGGCCCGCGTCGAGGAGTTCGGGCACGAGGGCCCGGCCGATCCAGCCGGACGCGCCGGTGACGAACACACGCATGAGTTTCTCCCGTTCGTGATGACACCTGGTGTCATCACCATAGCACCGCGATGACACCAGGTGTCATCGCCTAGGCTGGGGGCATGAGCCGCTGGGAGCCGAACACGCGCGAGCGCCTGCTCGACGCCGCGCTCGACCTGTTCGGCGAGCGCGGGTACGACAGCGTGACGGTCGCCGAGATCGCAGAGCGGGCCGGGCTGACGAAGCGGACCTTCTTCCGCCACTTCAGCGACAAACGCGAAGTGCTCTTCGCGGGCCAGGAGATGTTAAGCCGGATCTTCGCCGAAGCAATCGCGGACGCGCCTGCGTCGGCCAGCCCGGCAGAGGCGGTGGCGGCGGCGCTGACCGCAGCGGCGGCCGCCATGGGACCGCAGCGGCGGGCCCGAGCCCGCCAGGTCCGGGCGGTGGTCGCCGGCCACACCGACCTGCGCGAGCGCGAGCTGCTGAAGCTGGCAACGTTGAGGGCCGCAATGGCCGACGCCCTGCGAGCCCGCGGAGTCCCGGACCCCACGGCCGGCCTCGCCGCGGAGATCGGCGGCCTCGCCTTTTCGACGGGCTTCGCCCGCTGGGTCGCCCCGGACAGCGAACGGGAGTTCACCGAGCTGGTCCGCGAAGCGCTGGACGAGCTGTTGGCGGCAACCACCACCCTCGGCTGAGGCGTGGGCATGATCGCGCCGTCGAGGTAGCCGGCACCCCGCGCGCCGAACCACCCGGCCGCTTTCTCGGCCTCCTCCGGCGAACCGGACGTCAGGTTCACGAAATCCTTGCCGCTCAACGACTCCGCGCCGAGCACCGCCCGCCGCACGGCGTAGTCGAGCACGCAGGCGACGACGAGCGGACTGGCCGCAATCGCCTCCGCGGGCGTGGCCGCGAGCCGCGGCGCGCCACCGGGACGCCGCCGCTGCAGTGGCTGCTCGACCAGCGCCTGGCCCGCGCGCAGACGCTCCTGGAATCGACCGGGCTCTCGATGGAGAAGGTCGCGGCGCTGAGCGGCCTCGGCACCGCGAACAACCTGCGGCACCAACTTCCTCGAGCAGGTCGGCGTGACCCCGGGCGATTACCGGCGCGCATTTCCCCGCCCGTCGGTGGACGCCCGAGGAGAGCCCCTTTGTTTCCGGTCGGAAACTGTTTCACGCTCAACTTAATCTTTCGTGTGAATCCGGCAATCGGGTGGCATCGACCGCCTCCGGCGTTGCACTCTGTATTCAGGGGACCCGGTCGGCCGAGGGGGGAGTCCGGCCGGCCGGGTGCCCGCCGAGAGGCGGGCGTTTTTCACAAGGGGAGGGGACCCGAATGAGTATCGATCTGTCCACCACGCTGTCCTGGACCACGGCGACCGGCGACGCCGCGACGATGCTCGGCGAGCTGCAGCCGAACATCCTCAAGGCCCACGTCCGCGATCACCTGTCCGCCCTGTTCCTCGCCTTCGGCGACGCGGCGGAGGCGCGGGCGTTCCTCGTGTCGGTCACCGGGAAGATGAAGTCCGCCAAGGCACATCTCGACGAGGTGAGCGCGTTCAAGGCCGAGTCCGGCGGCGGAACCCCGTACGTCGGCGTCGGGCTCACCGCGGCCGGCTACCGCGCCCTCGGCGTCGAGAACTTCCCGCAGGACGAGGCGTTCCTGCGCGGGATGACGGCACCGCAGACGCGGCAGCGGCTGAACGACCCGCCGCGCTCGACGTTCGATCCGGGCTACCGCAGCGAAATCCACGCCGTCGTGCTGGTCGGGGACGCGACCGACAAGGCGATGGCCGCGCGCCGCAACGAAATCCTCGGCCTGCTGCCCGATTCGGCCACCGTGCTCGCCGAGGAAACCGGCCTCGGCCGGGTCAACGCGCGCGGCGAGGGCATCGAGCACTTCGGGTACGTCGACGGCCGCAGCCAGCCGCTGTTCCTCACCGAAGACGTCGACGCGGAGAAGAACAACACCGACGGAATCAACGTCTGGAACCCGGCGTCACCGCTGGAGCAGGTGCTGGTTCCCGACCCCGCGGCGCCGGATCCCGGCGTGCATTTCGGCAGCTATTTCGTTTTCCGCAAACTGGAGCAGAACGTCCGGCGGTTCAAGCAGGCCGAAGAGGATCTGGCCGACACGCTCGGCCTCACCGGCGAAGACCGCGAGCGGGCCGGGGCGATGATCATCGGCCGGTTCGAGGACGGCACACCGCTGACCACCCAGCGGGAAGACGGCGCGGAAAGCCCGGTGTCGAACAACTTCACCTACGACAGCGACCGCGCCGCGCTGAAGTGCCCGTTCCAGGCGCACATCCGCAAGACGAACCCGCGCGGCTCCGGCGGCGCCGAGGAGCCGGCCGACGAGCGGCGGCACCTGATGGCCCGCCGCGGCGTCACCTACGGCGAGCGCCCGGACGACCCGAACGCCGACGTCCCGCCCGCGGTGCGGCCGAGCGGCGGCGTCGGGCTGCTGTTCATGGCCTTCAACTCGGTGCTGGGCAACCAGTTCGAATTCACGCAGGCGATCTGGGCGGACAACCCGGGCTTCCCGATCGTCGACGGCGTCACGCCGGGCCTGGACCCGGTGATCGGCCAGGGCGAGCGCGGGTCGTCGGACTACACCGTGGACTGGGGCGGCTCCGCCCAGCGGACGGCCGGCCCGGTGCCGCAGTCGGTGACGCTGCGGGGCGGCGAGTACTTCTTCATGCCGTCGCTGGCCTTCCTGCGCGCTCTGTGACCGAGCCGGAGGCCACCGCCGCGGTGGCCTCCGGCTCGGCTCAGGCGCGGAGCAGGTCGAAGGCCAGCAACCCGGCGCCCAGCCGCCCGGCTTCGTCGCCCAGCTCGGCGATCCGCAGCTCCGGCATCTTTTGGAACGTCAGGTGCGCGGCCAGCCACTCGCGCACCGGCTCCAGCACGTAGTCGGCCGCGGTGAACAGGCCGCCACCCAGGACGATCACCTCCGGGCCGAGCAGCGTCAGCAGCGTCCGGATGCCGTGGCCGAGCCCGTCGAGCGCGTCCTGCACCACGGCGACGGCGACCTCGTCACCGCGTCGCGCCAGCTCGACGACCTCGCGCGCGCCGTCGGCCGGGCGCCCGGTGCGCTCGGTGTAGCGGCGCGCGATCGCGGCGGCCGACGAGATGGCCTCCAGGCAGCCGGTCGCTCCGCAGCCGCACTTGCCGGCGTGGCCGACGTCGATGTGCCCAACCTCACCCGCCTGCCCGTGCGCCCGGTGGATCCGGCCGTCGAGCAGCAGCGCGGCGGCGATCCCGGTGCCGACGGGGATGAACGCCGCGTTCGTCGCGCCCCGCCCGGCGCCCACGCGGAACTCGGCGATGCCGCCCGCGGTGACGTCGTGCCCGAAGGCGACGGGCAGCCCGAGCCGGTCCTCCAGGAGCTCGCCGAACGGGACTTCACGCCAGTCGAGGTTGGCCGAGAAGTGGCAGACGCGGGTTTCCTCGTCGACGATCCCCGGTACCACCACCCCGACCGCGGCCGGCTGCCCGGTGCCCGCCTGCTCGGCCAGCGCGGCCACGATGTCCACGGTCTGCGCGGCCAGCGCCGTCCCGTCCGCGCTGCGGGCCGTCTCCGCTCGCAAGGCTGCCTTGGGCTGGAGCTCCTCGTCGAGCAGCGCCGCCTTGATCGTCGTCCCGCCCACATCCAGGGCGGCCACCATTCGAGTCACCGCGGCATTGTCACATTTGAGGCTTGTTCTGGTCAGGCCGCCGCGCCCCCCGCGCAGGTCGCGGGGCACCACGGATGCCATGCGGCGGCCGACGGCTGAACAAGCCTCATTGACGGGCGCGGAACGGCGGACCTACGCTCAACCGGCCAGACGAGGAGATTCCGGAACGCGGTGCAAGTCCGCGCGGTCGCGCCACTGTGACCCCCGCCAGGGGGAAGCCAGACCCGGACCCTCGTGACCGACCCCGATGAGGCCGCGAAAGCCCGAGGAGGCCACGCATGACCCAGACGGCAGCTCCCGCCGTTCCGCTCCCGATCCGCATCCCGATCCGTGAGATCGTGCCGTGGGCGGTGTTCGTGGTGCTCCTCGCCCTGATCGCGCTGTACTTCGTGAGCGCCGAGCAGGGCGCGACGGCGGTCTTCGCGAACATGTACGTCCACGAGTTCGTGCACGACGGCCGGCACCTGCTGGCCTTCCCCTGCCACTGATCGGCGGGCGCGCGCTCCCATGATGAAGACCTTGCTGGTCCGCGGCATGCTCGCGGGCCTGATCGCCGGTGTGCTCGCGTTCGGGTTCGCCTACGCCTTCGGTGAGCCGTCGGTGAACGCGGCCATCGGCCTCGAAGAGTCCGGCCACTCGCACTCCCACGAAACCTCCGACCCCGCTCCCGCCTCTTCCGCGGACGCTCCGGCCGCGGAAGAGGAGGAGCTGGTCCCCCGGGACATTCAGAGCACGCTCGGCCTGCTGACCGGCGTGCTGGTGTACGGCGTCGCGATCGGCGGCCTGCTCTCGCTGGCCTTCGCGTTCGCCCAGGGCCGCCTCGGCGCGTTGCGGCCTCGCCTGACGGCGTTGCTGCTCACGGCGGGCGCGTTCACCGTGGTGTTCCTGGTGCCGTTCCTGAAGTACCCGGCCAACCCACCCGCGGTGGGCCAGCCGGGCACGATCGGCTCCCGCACCGAGCTGTACTTCGGCTTCGTCGCGGTGTCGCTGCTGGTGGGAATCTTCGCCACGGTGTTCGGCCGCAAGCTGGCAGACCGCCTCGGCGCCTGGAACGGCTTCCTCCTGGCAGCGGCGGCCTACGTCGTCGTGATCGGCATCGTGGCGTGGCTGATGCCGTCGGTCGACGAGGTCCCGCCGACGTTCCCGGCCTCGACGTTGTGGAGCTTCCGCACGGCGTCGGTCGGCACGCAGGCGACGCTGTGGCTGGCGCTGGGCCTGACGTTCGGCGCGTTCGCGGAGAAGGCGCTCAACCGCCGGACCACGGTAGCGGCCTGACCCGAAGGGTTCGCGGTCGCGTTCCGACGCCGGTCTCCGGGATCAGCGGTGCTGGGGTGGGCTTCGGCACCGCACTGGTCCTGATCAACGGAGATCGGCAGGAACGCGACCGCAAACCACCCACCGGCGGCACACCGTGAGGCGGCTCCATACGGGCGAGCTAAGGCGCGCCCGGCGGGATGAACGGCAGGTCCGGCGGTGCGCCGCGCTCCAGCAGCGTCCGCAGCGTCGCCGTGTCGAGGTGGTCGTCGACCGCGTCCGCCAGTTTGTCCAGCATTTCCTCGCGCAGTGCTCCGAACCCCGGCGCGCCCGGGGCCGGCGTCCACCCGACGCCCGCCTGGGCCGCCGCCTCGGTGAGCCACGCGCGGCGGAAGGCGTCGTTCTCGAAGGCTCCGTGCCACATCGTGCCCCAGACCGACCCCGCGCGCTGACCGTCCAGAAAGGACTCCGCCGGGGCCGTCGCGGCCACCGAGCCGTGGTGGATTTCGTAGGCGTCCACCGGGTGGCCGCGCCACGTTCCCGCGGGCCGCGCGAGCACCTTGTCCGCGGCGAACGTCACCCGCCCGGGCAGCAAGCCGAGGCCCGCCACCTCGCCCGCGCCGGACTCGATTTCGTCCACAATGGACTCCGTGAGCACCTGGTAACCACCGCAGATGCCCAGGACCGGGCGGCCCGCGGCGGCCCGGGCCGTCACCGCCGCGGCCAGACCGCGTTCCCGCAGCCAGGCCAGGTCGGCCACGGTGGCACGTGACCCGGGCAGCACCACGACGTCCGCCGCCGCGACCACGTCCGGGTCCGCGGTCAGCGTCACCGTGACCCCGGGTTCGGCGGCCAGCGCGTCGACGTCGGTGGCGTTGGACGCGCGCGGGAACCGGACGACCGCCACCCCGAGCCCACCACCAGGCACTTCGCGGCGCCAGCCCGCCACGGCGAGAGCGTCCTCCGAGTCGATCCACACCCGGTCCAGCCACGGCAGCACGCCCAGCACCGGCCGCCCGGTGACCTTCTCGAGGCTGTCCAGCCCCGGCCGCAGCAACCCGACGTCGCCGCGGAACTTGTTGACCACCCAGCCCGCGACCAGGGCCTGGTCCTCGGCGGAGAGCAGCGCGAGGGTGCCGAACATGGCCGCGAGCACGCCGCCGCGGTCGATGTCGCCGACGACCAGCACCGGCAGCCCGAACCGGCGCGCGAGCCCCATGTTGACGTAGTCGCCGCCGCGCAGGTTGATCTCCGCCGGGCTCCCGGCGCCTTCGCAGACGACGACGTCGAAGCGTGCGCTGAGGTCCTCGAAGGCCCCGAAGGCGATCTCGGCCAGCCCTACTCTCCCGGTGGCGTACTCCCCCGCTTCGAGCGTGCCGAACGGCTTCCCGAGCGCGACGACGTGGCTGCGCCGATCACTCCCCGGCTTCAGCAGCACCGGGTTCATCGCCGCCTCGGGCTCCACTCCGGCGGCGCGCGCCTGCACCCACTGGGCGCGGCCGATCTCGGCCCCGTCGGCGCAGACCATGGAGTTGTTGGACATGTTCTGCGCCTTGAACGGCGCCACCCGCACCCCCCGGCGCGCCAGCCACCGGCAAATCCCGGCGGTGACCAGGCTCTTCCCGGCATCGGACGTCGTCCCGGCGACGAGCACCCCGCTCATCGGGCCGCCACCACCGCTGCGACCGCGACCGCGACCGCGACGGCGCCCACGCGACGCGACAACCGCACCGCGCGCCGCAGGTCGACCGGCTCCGGCTCGCGCCCGTCCCCGAGCCGCGCCCGGCTCTCCACCTCGCCGCCGTAGCTGTTCGTTCCGCCGAGCCGGACGTCCAACGCGCCGGCGAACGCCGCTTCCACCTGGCCCGCGTTGGGGCTCGGGTGCCGGTTGCCGTCGCGGCGCCACACCCGCCAGGACTCCCGCACCCGGCCACCCGCGCACAACGCCGTGAGCACCGCCCCGATCCGCGACGGCACCAGGTTGACGACATCGTCGGCCCGCGCGGCAGCCCAGCCGAAGTGCAGGTAGCGCGGCGAGCGGTAGCCGACCATCGCGTCGAGCGTGTTCAGCGCGCGGTAGCCGAGCAGACCTGGCATCCCGGCGACGGCGCCCCAGAACAGCGGCGCGACCACGGCATCCGAGGTGTTCTCGGCGATCGACTCGGTCGCCGCGCGGGTCAGCTCCGCGGAGTCGAGCGTCGTCGCATCGCGCGCGCAGAGATGCGAGAGCCTCTGACGCGCTCCGGGCACGTCGCCTGCTTCGAGCAAGCGGGCCATTTCGCTGCCTTCGGCGGCGAGGCCGCGGCCGCCGAGCACAACCCACGTCGACGCGGCGGTGAGCAAGTAACGCGCGAAGGGACGTCGCCGCGTCGCCGTCTGAAGCACGACGCCGAGGCCGACGGCGCCGAAGGTGCACAGCGCCGCGTACGCGGCTCCGCGCGGCTTCGAATCGGCCCACAGACGGTGTTCCAGACGGGCCGCGGCGGAACCGAACAGGGCGACCGGGTGGCCCGTTCGGGGGTCACCGAACAGAGCGTCGGTTACGTATCCGGTCACGAGTCCGGCCGTGGTTGTCCCTAGACGGAGTGGCACGTGGCGCACGGTAGCGCGTGCACCAGAATGCCGGTATGACGAAGCTGACCCACCGGCTCGCCGGGTATCTCGAAACCCTGGCTCGCGCCCTCCGCCGGTACGGGCGCGACGAAGGCAAGGTGCTGGTCCTCGGCGGCGTCCGCTCGGGGAAGTCACGGCACGCCGAGCGGCTCGTCGCCCGCCACCCGCACCTCGTCTACGTCGCGCCGGGCCTGCCCGCGGGCGAAGACGACCCGGAATGGGCCGCGCGGGTGGCCGCGCACCAGGCACGGCGGCCGGCGAACTGGAAGACGGTCGAGACCACCGACCTGGCCGGCACCCTGCGCACGGCGACCGAGCCGCTGCTGATCGACTGCCTCGGCACCTGGCTGTCCCGCGTGCTCGACGACGTCGGCGCGTGGCGCCAGAAACCGGGCTGGGAGCACCGCCTGGACGACCGGCTCGAGGACTTCCTGGCCGCCTGGGCCGCGGCCCGGGTGCCGGTGGTCGCGGTGAGCAACGAGGTCGGCAGCGGTGTGGTGCCCGCAACGTCGTCCGGGCGGCTGTTCCGTGATGTGCTGGGCGCACTCAACAACCGGGTGTCCGCCGACGCCGACCGGGTCGTGCTGGTCGTCGCGGGCCGGGCGCTCGACCTGTAGCCAGGAGGCGCCCGTGTTCGACGTACCCGTGCCCGACCCCGCCGCCCGCGCCGCCGCCCTGGAGCGCCTCGACGGCCTGGTCAAGCCGCTCGGCGCGCTGGGCAGGCTCGAGGAGATCGCGGCCTGGCTGTCCGCGGCGCACGGCACGGTGCCGCCACGCCCGCTGGACGACGTCCGCGTGGTCGTCTTCGCCGGCGACCACGGCGTGTCGGCGCTTTCGGCGTACCCCCGCGAGGTGACGGCGGCGATGGTGCGCGTCTTCCTGGCCGGCAAAAGCGGTGTGAACGTGCTGGCCGCCCAGGTCGGCGCGCGCGTACGGGTCGCGGACATCGCGGTCGACTGGGACGGCGCGGACGTGCCGCCGTCGGTGACGGCCCACAAGATCCGCCGCGGATCGGGCTCGATCGACGTCGAGGACGCGTTGCTCCCGGGCGAAGCCCAGGCCGCGTTCGAGGCCGGCCGGGCGATCGCCGTGGAGGAGCGCGACGCGGACGTGCTGATCCCCGGCGACATGGGCATCGGCAACACGGCGGTGTGCGCGGCCCTGGTGGCAGCGTCGTTGGGCCTCCCGGCGGCCGAGGTGGTCGGCACGGGCACCGGAGTCGACGCGGCAGGCCTCGACCGCAAGACGGCGGCGGTCGCGGCCGCCTTGACCCGCACGGCCGGCCGCACCGACGACCCGTTCGAGCGGCTGACGGCCTTGGGCAGCGCGTGCGTCGCGGCCACGGCGGGCTTCCTGGTCCAGGCGGCGGTGCTCGGGATCCCGGTCCTGCTGGACGGCGTGTTCTCGGGCGCCGCGGCCGTGGTGGCCCGGGACATCGCGCCCGGAGCCGAGCAGTGGTGGCTGGCCGGCCACCGCTCGACGGAGCCGTCACAGGCGTTCGCGCTGAAGGCCCTGGGCCTGGAGCCGATCCTGGACTTCGGCCTGCGGCTCGGCGAAGGGAGCGGAGCGGTGCAGGCCGTCCCGACGCTGCGAGCGGCCCGCGCGATCCTGGCCGACATGGGACTGCTGGCCGACCTGGCATGAGCCGCTGGGCCGACGCCGCGCGGATGGCCGCCGGGACGCTGACCACCGTGCCCGTCCCGGCGCCGCGCGTCATCGACCGGCAGGTCGCCGGCCGCGCCATGCTGCTCGCCCCGCTCGCGGCGATCCCGTTGGCCGCCGCGGCCGCGGGGATCGTCTGGGCGGGGACCGCCGCCGGGCTGCCGTCGCCGGCCACCGCCGCTCTCGCCCTCGGTGCCGTCGCACTCGGCAGCCGGGGACTGCACCTCGACGGGCTCGCCGACACCGCCGACGGCCTCGGCGCCTCGTACGACCGCGCCAAAGCCCTCGACGTCATGCGCCGCGGGGATTCCGGCCCCACCGGGGTTGCCACTCTCGTTCTGGTCCTCCTCGTTCAGGTCGGTGCCCTGACCGCCGCGAACCCGTTCACGGCGGCCGCGGGCGTCCTTGTCGGCCGGTGCACGCTCTCCATGGCGTGCGCGCGCGGCGTTCCGACGGCCCGGCCGGAGGGGCTCGGCGCCACCGTCGCCGGCTCCGTGCCCCGCCCCGCCGCG